>NZ_QUGN01000014.1:0-144818 GCF_003479085.1 Clostridium sp. AF19-22AC
TACAGTATGATAGGTGCTGTAACTGAGTTTATATTAATTTATGGAATGTTAGTATCTTACCGTTACACTGGTAATGCATGGGGATGTGTGCTGATTTTTATGTTTTTTTGGAGTGGAATTGGATATTAGAGCCACCTTGCAAGATAAGCAAGAAAAGGAGTATGAGGTATGGATAAAACCAGAGGATGGGATTATATGTGTCTTGCATTGTATGCATTTGCGGGACTGGGAATAGAAGCGCTTCTTGCATTTCTTATAGAACCGTTTTTATACGGAGGCGCCTTGAGTGAGTGGTCAGTTTTACAAAATATTGTTCATTGGGTCATAACATGTATTCTTTGGGGCATTGTTATTTTTCTGCTGATTAAAGAGGCAAAATGTAAATATGGTTTTGATCTGTTTCAGAAAACGGAGAGAATGAAACCGTTTCAGTGGATCGCTGTGGGCGCATGTCTGATATTTACATTGTCCGTGTCATATATTGACTGGGGTGGATTAAAGGTTGTAAAAGAGTTTTATTACAACGGAGTGCTGAAGTTTATATTTCAGTATATATATTATGTTTTTGAAACAGGGCTGTTTACACTCATCATCGTTTTTGGGCAAAAGGCATTTGAAAAATGGTTTGGGAATCAGAAATTTCCATATGGCGGAATCGTGGCTGCATTGACCTGGGGGGCAGGGCATATTTTGACAAAAGGGTCGCTCTTTGCGGGATTATTGACTATCCTTGGCGGATTTATATATGGGGTTACCTATCTGTTGGTCAATAGAGATATTAAGAAAACATATCTTCTGTTATTTGTCATGTTTGTGTTTTAAGGAACACATAAATGAAAAGATTAAGAGGCCGATAAATACTATTTTAGCCGTGGCAGGTTAAGTTTTGGCGCGGAAAGGAGGGGCAACTGTGAAAACGATCATTGACTTTTTAGAAGCAAATGTGAATGGCAAAACGCTGTTTACAAAGGAATTAGTTTATGAACTGGAGAATGGAGCATTACAGGCTGTTTTCGTTTTATATCTGCTTCGGGGAAACATGTGGCGGCGGAGGCCATTATAAGCGGTATTTATGATGTGCGTCTTGAACATGATGTGCTGAAATTATCGGAGGATCAGGCTTTATACCGGGATCAGCCTGTACAAGGCGGGCGTTTTAAGCCGGTAGCATTCCAATCGCAGCATCGTTTTTATAATAAGGACGGAAAGCTGCACTATGAGTATGATGGCAGGTGTTTTGATGTGGATACTAAATCAATGCAGCGCGTCGACAGTCCAGATACATTTCCTCCATTTATATCTATTGAAAAGTAAATACTCAGTCTGCAGAACTGTTCAATTAGAATTTGTATGAGAGGAGGTATTGATAATGAACGGAAAAGATGTACGTATCGGTGTGAGTCTGCTGGTCGGTGACATAGAAAATATGGTTCAATTTTATAGAGATACACTAGGCTTTCAAACTCAATGGAGTGGTGGACCTTTTGCGGATTTTGAAACTGCAAGTGGAGAACTATCGTTATTTATGTATAGCAGGAAAGAATTTGTAAAAGCAATAGGAGAAGACTATGTACTTCCAAAGGGTATCAATCAGACATTTGAAATCTCCCTTTGGCTATCCAATTTTGCTGAAGTAGATTTGGAGTATGAGCGTCTGTCAAAGTTGGGTGTGCAGTTTCCTACGGGAGAACCCATCACTTATCCTTTCGGTATCCGCAATTTTTATGTAGCTGACCCAGAGGGGAATTTGCTTGAAATTGGAAGTACAAGTGAAACATAGGCTAGAAACTCTACAAATTCCAGCTTGTCAGACTGAAAAATCTGAATTTGTAAAGGAGATTTTATGAGAATAACTTCATTAGTTGAAAATACGACTAAGTCAGAACTTAAAACAAAACACGGACTTTCCTTATATATTGAAACGAAATCACATAAAATTTTATTTGATTTAGGATCAGATAGCACATTATTTGAAAATGCTATGAAAAGAAATATAGATATTTCAAAAGTTGATACTGTTATTATTTCTCATGGGCATTTTGACCACGGAGGAGCATTGCAAAAGTTTTTAGATATTAATTCTGTGGCAAATATCTATGTGCAAAAGGAAGCCTTTGAACCACATTACAGTAAAACCTTATTCCTTAAAATACCAGTTGGACTTGATAGTCAGCTTAAATCTAATAGGCAAATCAAACTATTGAATGGTAATTATAAAATTGATGAAGAATTATCGTTATTTACAGTGAGTAAAACAAATAAATTTTATTCTCCTGCCAATAATGCTCTTTATGATAAAAAGGGCAAAGATACTTTTGTACACGAACAAAACTTGATTATTTCAGAAAACAAAGTAGTAGTTATTATGGGGTGTGGGCATGCTGGTGTTGTAAATATCATGGAAGAAGCAAAGAAGTATCAACCACATTTTTGTATTGGTGGTTTTCATTTGTTCAACCCACTTACAAAGAAAACAGTATCAAAAGAATTGTTAAACAGTATTGCTATGGAATTACAAAAGTATAAAGATATTGAATTTTATACTTGTCATTGCACTGGTGAAAAGGCATATCATTATCTATCTCAACAAATGGATAATATGAATTATATGTCTTGCGGTAATGTTATCGAAATCTAAGTATATATTTACTTGGATATTATAATGTGGCGCTGCCACAGGATGCTGCCAGTTGGAATGATTGACTGTCTGATTATACATGGAGGGGTAAAATGGAACAATTTGATGCACTGATCAAAAAGGACGGTTCAGGCAGGCTGACTATCGTTGAAATCCCATTCAATGCAAAAGAGGTATTTCATAAACCCAAGGGAACCGTTTATGTAAGCGGTACAATCAATGGCATCGAATACCGAAGTAAATTGCTTTCCCGCGGCAATGGAAAATTTGTTATGGTTTTAGATAAAGCGATGCAAAAGTCTATAGGGTTTGACGGGCAGGAAATGACTGCGAATATCACGATGTCCTCCGAAGATTTGGAGTCCGTTGCAGGTAAGTCTGATAAGATTACCGATGTAAAGTGCGGTCTGGATGTATTCAACGCCATAAAAACACGGCAGAGCATACGAAAATTCACGGCCAAATCAGTCAGCCAGGATATGGTATCCGCCATTCTTTATGCGGGTATGTGCGCTCCTACGGCAAAGAATAAGCGCCCATACCATTTTATTGTGATAAGAGACAGATGTGTGCTATCCATATTGGCCCGGCACAATTCAAATGCGGCTATGCTGGAGCACTCCGCAGGTGCAATTACAGTTTGCGGCGATAAAAACAGGGAGGGGATCAAAGAGTTCCTGTATGCAGATTGTGCCGCCGCTGCACAAAACATACTGCTCTGTATTCACGGCTTAGGTCTTGGAGGCGTTTGGTGTGGGGTAGTACCCAATTCTGATTGGCGAAAGCTGCTCATTGAACAATTGGCACTCCCCAATAAGCTGGAACCCATTTCCGTGATTGCATTTGGCTGGCCGGACGAAGAAAAGGAATTGTGTCCCCGATGGGAAACGGCAAAGGTTCATTATGATAAGTGGTAGCACGTTTACAGAATTGCTGTCGTATTGGTAAATGCTACTTTAAGTGTAGAAGATGCAGGCCGGTTTTTATTTTGAAATATGTGGAGATTGCCAAAGAAAATAAGATGAAAAAATGTAATATAATTGAAAAATGTTACTGTTGAAGATAATGGAGATTGACTATAAATGCGGAATGTATCTTATAAATATATCTGCGCATTGTTGGTAAAAGACAACGAGCGCTTTTGGCTAATAAGGCGTATCGAATTTGAGAGGGTAAGCGAATGGAGCATTTGATGATTACATCCCCCTGTTTTGAACACGGGGGGATGATTCCAATAGAGTATACCGGGTATGGAGCGGATAGCTCTCCCGAATTGGTGTTGACTGGGTTAAGCAAAGATGCTGTATCTATCGCAATCATTATGAATGATATGGACCATCCAATATCAGCCTATAATCATTGGGTCATTTGGAATATTCCCGCCACATCTGTAATCCCAGGGAATATCCCACATGGGGAGCATGTGAATTCTTTAGGTGGTGCTGTGCAAGGACTTGGCTATGGTAAGCACAGATATCGAGGGCCAAAGCCACCATTTCGGTGGTCGCATATTTATCACTTCAATGTGTTTGTGGTGGATTGTTTTCTGGATTTGCCTAGTACCTCCAAGAAAAAGGATTTAACGGAAGCTATGCAAGGACATATTTTGCAGCAAGCTGTTTTATCAGGGCATTATAGATGAAGTACGTCTTGTTGGATGAAGGTATTTGGTGAACGAATCATTGCTCAGGAGGAAAAAGAAATCAGGGAACTGGAAGAACTGGCCGGAGGAAAGAATTGCAAAGAACATAAAAGCAATTCAAAACGGCCGTTTAGATCAGTTGAAATAAAGCTTGTACGGAATTGCCGGTGCTGATCTTGATGTACCCGGCAGTCCCGAAAAGCAGGAGATGGATCTGCAGGCTGTGGATTCCTGCTATTGATACACTGTTTTATTTAGGCAAACTTTGCCACTATATTTCCATGCGGTTTACTTTGTGGGAGACATTAATGGTGAGCAGAATACCTCCAATCAGAGCCGCTACTGCGAGGAATAAAACTGGTAGAAACTGCTCATTGATTGCCGCTACAGGATTTATCAAAAGCATACTTATTATAACAGCGGAAATAATGGTTACAGAATTTGACTTTTTGATAAAGCCGATGCTGATCGCGCATAACGCTATACCGTCCGCAAGGCACACCAGTACCAAAGCGTTCCTAAACGCTAACATAAAATCGCCCAGTACCAGGGTATCATTTACCATTTGGAGAACTGAATCTGTCCCGATAAAAATTAGAAAGCCACCATATTCAGTTAAGAACATTGTGGTGCTGATGAAAAGCAAAATTACCGCCGCTTTTGCCCATACAACAGATTTGCGGTTTATGGGATAGCTGAATAAGAGGATTGCACCCACGCCACAGTATTCTTTTGTCAAATAGCGATAACCCATAGCAGAAGCCAATATCGAAAAAGACATTAAAGCAATCGCATTACAGATTGCCGCGATTCCTTGATAGGTGGAGAATAGGATAGCTGCATTTTTGTCTCCTGAATCCAAATGGGGCACCCATGCAAGTATGTATGTCAGCCCCATAATGCACACGAATATGGCAATAGCAGAAAGAAAATAAGGCTTTATGTTTGTTTTTTTTAGCTCTAATTTTAGCATGTTCATGCTCCTGCACCTCCGCTCATAATCTGAAAGAAATATTCCTCCAAGCCGTTCGGGTATTGTTTCTTGATTTCGGATAAAGCCACCTCTTGCACAACGTTTCCGTTTGTAAGAACGCCAACCACATCCGCGATATGCTCAATCTCGCTCAGAATATGGCTTGAAATAAGGAGTGCCATGCCGTCTTTTGCCAGAGATAAGAACAAATTTCGTATTTGCCGGATTCCCATAGGGTCAAGCCCGTTGATTGGCTCGTCTAAAATCAAAACCTGCGGAGAGTGGCTGATTGCCCGTCCGATAGCAAGCCGTTGTTTCATTCCAAGAGAAAATTTAGAAACAGGCTGCTTTCCTGTATCGCCAAGCCCCACCATTTCTAATACTTGCTCGATTTTCTCAAAGCTGTGTTCCATGTAACTTAAATGAATATCCAAGTTCTCTCTTGCGGATAAATGGTCATAAAAGACGGGCGTTTCAATCAAAATCCCCATTTTTCTCAGGAAGTCTTTTTTGTCAATGGACAATGTTTCCCCCTGCACTTTTATGTTTCCGGCAGTCGGGGATAGCAAGCCTGTGATTAACTTAAACATGGTGGTCTTGCCTGCGCCGTTTGCACCAAGAAGTCCGTAAATCGTACCGCTTTGCACGGTTAGATTACACCCCTGCAAAACCTCCTTGCCGTCAAATACCTTTGTCAAATTACAAATTTCTACTGCTGTATTCGTCATAATGATTGTTTCCTCCCTTTACCAATAAGCTTAAGGGTGGTGGTAACCCCCAAGTCAATAGGGGATTTTTCTTTATTCCAAAGGGATAAACACCTCGTAAAAATTGCGCTCTGTATGCCCTGAAAGCTCAACAAAACGAATGAAAATATAGACAACACCCTTGAAGGTTTCTTTATGTTCTTCTGCCCAGCCATAGGCGGCAAAAAACATTTTTTCCATAATGGAATCGTCGTGACTGTCTGCTTCCAATATAGTATGCAGACATTTACCGCTTTCAAGATATGTTTTTTCTCCAGCTTGCACTTCTTTTACAGCACGCCTTACAAGGCACATCTTTGTCCCTTTATACCCGGTTTGGTCAAAGGTAACTGCACGAACAAGACTTGATAAAATATCGTCCTCTGGCAAATCCATGAATGCAAGCACTCTATCCTTGTAATCATTAAGGGAAGATACTGCATCAAAAGTTTCAAGCACCAAATATAGCGGCAGCTCTTTCACCGTGAATAACTTAGACGAAAGGGCAGCATACTCACAAAAAAACTTTGTTTCGGCAAGACGTTTTAGAATACGCTGTTGTATGCGGATATTATTTTCTACCTCGCTTATTTTTCTACTTAACGAGGTGATACCGTTACGCTCCCCGGATTCCATAAGTTCTTTTATTTCAAGCGGCGTAAAACCGCGCTTCTTGTAAAAATCAATGGACATTAAGCGGGAAGCATCCTCAAAGGTAAATTCACGGTATTGGCTGTTTTTGTTTCTTTGTGGCTCTATCAGCCCGATTTCCTCGTAATAACGCAGTGTTTCCCTCGTAAGTCCGAGGTTTTTATAAATATCATTGGCACGATAAACAGCATTGTTCTCTGAATCCATGCGGTTAATTTTATGTAGTTCTCCCTGCAATTCGGGATTATCATCAACTATAACTTTGTTTGTAGAAAACCGATTGTCCACCGGTTTTTCAGCGTATGCGGGTATTAGCCATGTTTTGCCCTTTTTCATTGCCCCTGCAATTTTTCCTGCCTTGCAGTAGTAAGCCACCATGCGGCTTGAAACATTCCATATTTGTGCCATTTCACTGGCTGTTAAATAACCCATTTTGTTTCCCTCCTACAGCCATGATACTTCGTATATCTGAAATTTACAAGACTGCTACAATAGAGGTTTTTTGCAATTTCCGCAATTGGTATATTTTTGCACCTCTGAAAATAGGGGGAATTAATAACCTATCCACGGTGCACCCGCATTATCGTACTGTGCTCCATATAGCAGGTACGCAGTTCTCTATAATCTGGGCAACCACTTCCTCTGACTCATGGCATCCGGTATCTACCCAACGCCTCAGAACCATTGTAAAGCCTGCCTGGAAATAGACAAAATAATAGAGCATTTCTGATTCTGAGGTGATACCTGCGGCAATACATTTGGGTTTTATGATTTGGTTCCACATAGGCTCATATCCCTGTTTTAGTGGAAAGTCCCTGCGCTGCTTTAATGCTGTCCGGTAAAAGCAGGCGTGCTTTTTAATGTGGCGCAGAAAAGGGATGAACGGCCACATGGGGAATACGCTGTCCTTTTCCTGTGGGCTGCCGGAATAGCTTTCCAACAGTTCTTCATTCAGATGTTCTTCCATCTGTTCCATGATCTCATAGACATCGGAATAGTGGGCATAGAAGGTGGATCGGTTTACATGGGCAGTTTCACATATGGACTTTACGGTAATCTTTTCAAAATCAGTTGTCTCTAAAAGCTCCAGCATTGTGGCTTTCAATTTCTTATCCATATCACGAAATCTTTTGTTATTCTTTGTATTCATCAAAAATCTCCTTTATTCCAACACGAATTGACGTATTGATGATTGAACAGTGCGGAAGCTGGTGATAAAATCATAATACAAAACAGGTATAATAGCAACACGCGTTGGGAAAAAGAACGAAAATGCCTTATTTTTAATATTTCTAAAACAAAACTCAAACAGAATGAAAACGAACAGATGATATTCTCAGATAGCATTGTACTGATATGGAGGAATGGAAAAGATGAAAGCGGCAATTTATTTAGGAAGAAAGCAGGTAGAGGTGAGAGAACTTCCCCTGCCGGAATGCGGGGAAAATGATGTTTTGATCAAGAATATTTATTCCAGTATTTGCGGAACAGATGTGGCGGTCTATCAGCATGGAGCGAATACAGGACACAGGATTGCTGTTGGAGGGGAATTTGGCCACGAGACAGTATCCAGGGTTGCGGCGGTAGGTAAAAATGTGACGGAATTTCAGATAGGGGAAAGAGTTTATCCATATCCCCGCTACGCCAAAAATGACACCAGACGGGCGGGTACCATTGGCGGATTTTCCGAATATATCCTTGTACCGCAGGCGAAAAAGAATTATTCCCTGTATGACGTGCCGGAACAGATTTCAGACCGGCTGGCCTGTCTGATTGAACCTTTTACGGTGGGATGCAGGGCGGCCAGGCGGGGACAGCCGAAGCCGGGAGAAAAAGCTATAGTGTTTGGCTGCGGAACCATTGGTCTGGCTGCGGCAGTCGCTCTGAAACATTTTGGTATGGAGCAGGTAATGGTCTGTGATTTATCAGATTACCGGCTGCATATTGCAGGAGAACTCGGATTTGACGTCTGCAATACAGTAAAAGAACCTGTGTGGGAAAAAGCAGAGGAATATTTTGGCACGGCGCCGGCTCTTATGGGGGATACGGCGGATGCGGACATCTTTCTGGATGCCGCAGGCCATGAAAGTATTCTGGAGGATTTTATGGCGCATGGGAAAATAGGCAGCCGCTTTGTGTCCGTGGCAGTGAACAATTCAATGCGTCAGCTTGACCTGCTTCATATGACTTACGCACAGAAAAGCATCATTGGTTCCGGCGGATATTTTCCCGAAGATGTAAAGGATGTCATGGACATGATGGCAGGCGGAAGATGGAATCTGGAATCTGTCATTACCCATGAATTTTCGATTGATGAGATTGACGAGGCAATCCGGACGGCATCGGATGCAGATCATGCATTGAATGTGGCAATCCGGTTTTAATCATGCAGGAGGGAGCTGCAGATGGGTTTACATTGGCTGAGTTCAGGTAAAAAAGCGATAAAGGAGATCAGCAGTGCGGTCCGGGAAAATAATAATGCGTCCGACAGCCGTTCCCTGCATATTACCGGGGCTGTAGGCGGTTTCAGCATTCTTCTTGGCATGGGAAAGATTGCGTCAGGGTTGTTTTCCCTGTCGGGGTTTGTCTGTATGAATGGCGGGTATACCCTGGGGATGGCATTAGCGCGGTACTGTGCGCTGGCGGGTTTAGTGAAGAAGGACGGGCGGAGAAGCCAGTATGATTATTACCGTCTGGCAGGTGCAGTTATGGTGGCGGCAAGCCTGCTTTATGTAGCATATTCCCTGTGGACAATCTGGCATCCCAAAATGGTGTATTATGGGAAAATTACTGCGATCACCATTGCTACGATCACTTTTACTGAAATTGGGGTGAATCTGCGGGGAGTCATGAAATACAGGAAAGCAAAATCCCCTGTGCTCCATGCGATTAAGACCATCAGCCTTGGAACTTCCCTGATCTCTCTGGTGCTGACCCAATCAGCGATTCTTGCATTTGCAGATGATGTGCAGAATCCATCCGTGAACGGGCTGCTTGGTTCTATCATGGGGGCTGTGGCCGCTTTGCTGGGCGGATATCTGATCTGGCGGATCGTGAAAATGGAGGCGCAGAAAAATGCCTGTCTGGAAAGAAAGGAAGAGGAAAGATGATTTCTATACTTGTGGTAGATGATGACGCAAAATTGACGCAGAGTGTCTGTGCATATCTGAATAACAGCGGATATCAGGCAAAAGGCGTACTTTCAGTGGAGCGTGCCTATGAAGAAATGTACGGAGCGCTTTATGACCTGATTATTTCTGACATCATGATGCCGGGGACTGATGGATTTGCATTTGCGGAGAATGTCCGCAGGCTCAACAGACGGATTCCAATTCTATTCATGAGCGCCAGAGATGATATGATATCGAAACAGAAAGGGTTTGATATAGGGATTGATGACTATATGGTTAAACCCATTGACATGAGTGAACTTCTGATGCGGGTCAGGGCGCTTCTTCGGCGTGCCAATATTGAGGAAAGCCGGAGGCTGGTGGTGGGGAAATTAATTCTGGACGCGGACGCCATGACGGTCATGTACGGCGATGAGGAGATTACCGTTACGACACGGGAATTTAATATTATGTTTAAGCTGCTGTCTTATCCGAACCATACCTTTTTCAGGGCGCAGCTTCTGGATGAGTTCTGGGGTGTGGATAGTGACACAGGGCTCCGTGCAGTGGATGTTTATGTGACAAAGCTGAGGGATAAGTTTTCTGTCTGTAAGAACATACAGATCAAGACAATCCGAGGTCTGGGATATAAGGCGGTGATCCTATGAAGCAGGAGGAAAAAACAACAGATCCGAGAATATCCCGGAGCTATTTTGTATTCCCCATTTATCTCGCATTGTTTTTTGCAGTGGGTACTTTGATGATGCTGCCCACTGTTTTGTATGGGGGCATCCATTTGATCCGGGATGAGTCCGGGCCTTATGTAAAATGGTATTTTATTTACTGTGTTGTAGTTACGGCTGTGATTCTGTCGGCGCTCAATCTGCATAAGTACATGACGGTGGAGCGCCCGATCCGCAGGCTGAGCATTGCTGCGAAGAAGGTCGCGGAGGGAGATTTCTCCGTATACCTCCCGCTCCGCCACGCGCCCAATGATATGGATTATATTGACACCCTGTATATGGATTTTAATAAGATGGTGGCGGAGCTTGGTTCCATTGAAACGCTGAAGAATGATTTCGCAGCAAATGTGTCCCATGAAATGAAAACGCCCCTTTCCGCTATCAATAATTATGTACAGCTATTACAGGGAACAAAACTGGATACTGTGCAGCGGGAGTATGCAGACGCCATACTGGAAAGTACAAAACGCCTGTCTACCTTGATTTTTAATGTTCTAAAACTCAATAAACTGGAAAGTCAGAAGATACAGCCGAAGCCCGAAAGGTATGACCTGTGCGGCCAGTTGGCCGAGTGTGCCATTGGGTTTGAGGCGGTCTGGGAAAAGAAAGGGATTGAATTTGAAGCGGATATGGAAGATTGTGCTTATGTGGAGGCGGACAGGGAGCTGATGGGACTGGTGTGGAACAACCTTTTATCTAATGCGTTTAAATTTACGGATGCAGGCGGTACAGTGGGCATACGCCAGTATTCTGACAAGGAATATATTACGGCAGAGGTATCTGATACAGGATGTGGTATGTCAAAACAGACCATGAAGCGGATGTTTGATAAGTTTTATCAGGGGGATACTTCCCATGCAACGGAAGGAAATGGATTGGGGCTGTCGTTAATTCTCCGTATATTGCAGATGAGCGGAGGGACGATCACGGTGAAAAGCACAGAAGGGAAAGGAACTGTTTTCCGTGTGAGGTTCCCGGTTTCCCTTATGACGGAAAAGGAACAGGAAGGTAAAGAACAGGAGGAGTGAACGCATGGCAGAAGTCAGTAAAGTCGGATCCGAATATGTGGGTTACGAGTATAAAAGAAAGGAAATATTGAAGGAACATGCTTCTTTATATCTGGACAGTTATCCCTGTTTCGGATGGGAAGAGGATCCAAATACAGGGATCGCACAGGAGCGGACCCAGCCGGGAGGGTATGTGACCTTAAATTTCCGGCGGGACAGGAAGATATGCAATAAGGTGGAACTGACCAGGCTGCAGAGAAATTTTGACGGCTGTATTCTGGAAATTGACAGGCTGGAAAAGTCGAAAGCCACCCTTGCAACAATTGCAGCAATGGTGATTGGCGTTACGGGCACTGCCTGTATGGCAGGCTCCGTATTTGCAGTGACTGTAGATCCACCGCTTATTACGCTGTGTATCATTCTTGCCATTCCGGGATTTGCCGGCTGGATTGCCCCCTGGTTTGTGTACCGGGTGCTTATCAGAAAAAGGTCGGCCAAGATACAGCCATTGATCGAAGATGAAATGGAAGAACTTTATGAGGTGTGCAGGAAAGGGAAAGATCTGTTGATATAGGGAGTGTAATTGAAAGTAAGAAAAAGAATCGTCAAAGCCGGCGGTTCTTTTTTATCTTATAGGAAAGTGCGCCTATAAGATAAAAAGCCCTCCCGGCGGGATGCACACTGCGGCGTACAAGGTAGATGTCGCGAGGCGACCGCCGCAGGCGCGAGTTTCGCAAGCGAAACTCGTTTTTATTCCTTTGTTTTTAATATTACAGAAACAAGATTCAATTAAAAGTTAAATATTTCTGCTGTATTCTGTTTTCATCAGATCAATACAGTGACAGGAAATCTGGTACAGAAAACAGATAAAGTCTGCAATAATATCATGATACTGCAGACAGAATGGGAAAGGAGGAAATGGGATGTTAAAGGTTGTAGTAGCAGCAATTGTTGTAATAGCGGCAGGTGTCGTGGCAGTGTTTGTAAAGAAAAAGAAATAAATGGGGTACAGGCGGTCTGGTAATGGGTATTGAAGACATGTAAAAAGGAGGATTTTATCATGAAGAAAGCAGTATTAGGTATTGGAGCGGGAGTTGGTGTTATCTTAGGAGTAATTGTAATTATATCCTTAGTACAGTTAATAGCCAAATAATAAAACCTAAATAAAAACGGAGGAGATATTATGAAAAAGAGTAATTTTGTTGCCTTGATCCTGGGAACAATCGGCGGTGTGTTTTTTGCACTGGGTATGTGCATGGCATTGATCGAGGAATGGGGCATGCTAAACAAGGGGATTATCGTTGGTGTCGCCGGTCTCGTTATCCTGCTGATCACATTGCTTGCGTGGAGAAAAATGGAAGGGAAAGAACCCATTAAGCTGAATGCGAAAACAGTAGGTTCTGTAGCGGTTGGTGTTATAGGTGCTCTGCTGCTGGGTATAGGCATGTGCCTGACGATGGTATTTAATAAAATGATCCTTGGCATCGTAATCGGGCTGATAGGAATTGTTGCCCTGCTGATGCTGATTCCACTTATGAAAGGGATTCGAGACTAAGGTATTGAACCTGACTGCCGCTGCATTTTGAGTAGATATGTGGCGGTTTTTATCATATAAGAAGCTTTGTTCTGGATGTGACGTAAATAAAACAAAAATGGAGGGAAAAAAATAAGGGCATATTCTTCCATTTTACAACGGTTTTAGGGGTGGAACCACCTATACGGGAATTTTTGTATACGCATATAATGGAATGTATTCATGTTAGAAATGGAAAGTGAAATGTTAAGTATTCCTGATATTCGATCCTACAACCTATACTATGGATGGTATCTAGGAGATGATGTTGCTAAGAATGTAACAAAGCCTGAATCTATTCAGAAACAAATGGAAGCAATGCCGGTAACAGTTGTTCTTGCAGTGGTTATGCTCGAAGTCCTTCCAGTAAGGAAGTATAGGAAAAGTGATCTTCTCAAAATGTAACCGTTGACATTACAACGAGCCCCAAGTATATTATAAGGCAGTAGAGTGTGTAGGAAATATAGAAAGAGAGCTTGCTTCAATTACTTTAGAAGATGTGAGACGTGATACAAAAAAGTATATTGATGCAAAACAGGTTATTGTGAGAAGAGGATAAGAATGAATCAGAGTGAGAGAAGAATGTTTTTAATCCGGGAACTTTTGCAGGAGGATGACAGATACAGCGGCATGAGCATACCAGATCAGGAAGAAGATCAGAAACAGCTCCTGCGGGGACTCATGAATATCCGAAGCCCTAAAAAGATCAGCCCACAATTTCTTGCGGTGCAGGACAAGTACTTACAGGCCGAAACGAAAGCAAAAGGCGTGACTGAGCTGGATGACTTAAGACCTGTGTCGGATGGCCTGTACCTTTGGAAGGGAGATATTACAACCCTGCATTGTGATGCGATTGTTAATGCGGCGAACAGCGGCATGACGGGCTGCTATGTGCCTAACCACCGCTGCATAGACAATTGTATCCATTCCTACAGTGGAATCCAGCTCCGTCTGGAGTGCGCAGAGCTTATGGAGCGGCAGGGGCATGAAGAACAAACGGGCAAAGCGAAGATAACAAAGGCCTATAATCTGCCCTGCAGCTATATTTTGCATACAGTCGGACCGATTATCCAGGGAATTCTGACAAAGGAAGATTGTGAACTTTTGGCAGGCTGTTACCAATCCTGTCTGGAACTGGCAGCAGAAAAAGAACTGGAAAGCATCGCCTTTTGCTGTATTTCAACAGGGGAATTTCATTTCCCAAATGAAAAAGCAGCGGAAATTGCAGTGCGGACCGTGAAAAAGTTTATGGAGAAGAAAACCAGTATAAAGAAGGTGATTTTTAATGTTTTCAAAGAAACAGACAAAAACCTCTATGAAAGATTGCTCCGGTGATCCGGAAATATTTCGAAGAAAGCTGCGGGAAGCCGATACGGTAGTAATCGGGGCCGGCTCTGGTCTGTCCGTTTCTGCCGGTCTGACTTATTCGGGGGAACGGTTTAAGACATATTTTGCAGATTTTATTGAAGCATATCATATGCCGGATATGTACAGCGGCGGGTTCTGGCCGTATGAATCACTGGAAGAATACTGGGCATGGTGGAGCCGTCACAT
The DNA here is from genome assembly GCF_003479085.1 of Clostridium sp. AF19-22AC. Lineage (NCBI taxonomy): Bacteria > Bacillati > Bacillota > Clostridia > Eubacteriales > Clostridiaceae > Clostridium > Clostridium sp. AF19-22AC. The sequence continues at coordinate 14,638 of NZ_QUGN01000014.1, forward strand.
TTTCTACAACCGTTATGTAGATGCACCAAAGCCCGTATACAAAAATCTGTTAGAGCTTGTAAAGGATAAGGACTATTTCGTAATTACTACAAATGTGGACCACCAGTTCCAGAAAGCCGGGTTCGATAAAAAGAGGTTGTTTTATATGCAGGGGGATTACGGTCTGTGGCAGTGCAGTGTACCATGCCATCAGGAAACATATGACAACGAGGCAGTTGTCCGGGAAATGATTGCGCGGCAGAAAAACAGAAAAATTCCCACGGATTTAATACCAAATTGTCCGGTTTGTGGGAAACCTATGACAATGAATCTGCGGTGTGACGGAACTTTTGTGGAAGATGCAGGATGGCATGAGGCGAAGAACCGTTATGATGAATTTATCCGCAGCCACGAAGAAATGAAGGTTTTATTTTTAGAATTGGGTGTTGGGGCAAATACGCCGGTCTGGATCAAATATCCTTTCTGGCAGATGACAGCCGCGAATCCAAATGCCACTTATGTCTGTATTAATTTGGGAGAAGCCATCGTGCCAAATGAAATCAGGCACCAGTCCATCTGCATTAATGGAGATATTGTGGATTTCATCTAATAAGGTTTATCCGGTAAGGGGTTATCCGTTAAAAATGAAAAGCTGATTGACAGCCATTTAGACCAGTGCTATAATCGTTACATGAATATTGAACCGGTAAGAAAAAATAGTCTGACAGATTCGGTCAGACACCAGATTGTTGATTATATTAAGAATAATGAGAAGAACGGTATTCGTAAACTTCCGTCAGAGAATGATTTATCCAAAGCGCTTGGTATCAGCCGTGTAACACTGAGACGTGCGTTAGGTCAGCTGGAATCAGAAGGTATGATTATGCGGAAGCATGGTCAGGGAACTTTCGTGAACGAAGAAGCATTGAAAGTAAAAGTGAATCTCTCGGAGATGATTGATTTCAGTGATATTATCCGCCGGGCAGGACAGAAGCCCAGCCATGAGATCAACTTACTCTGTGAAAAGAGTGCAGATGCAGACATGGCACAGTTACTTGATGTGGAACAGGGGGAACCTCTGGTTGAAGTTGAGTATGCATTGTATGCCGGTAAAGTTCAGGCAATTATCGCAAGGGGATATTTTCCGAAGAGGATATTAGATGACATTCCGTCAGATGAGGTTTGGAATGCACATTCTTGTTTTGAGATATTAGCCCAATACGGGCGTACATTAGTGGAATGTGACAGAGTGAAGCTGCAGGCTGTAAGCAGGCAGGAAATGGAAGAATATCTGGGACATGAAACAAAGATTATGAATCAGACAGTCCTTCAGCTCTCATCAGTAGGATTTGACCAGAATGTAGTTCCGGTAATTTATGGAGAGGCATTTTTCGATACAAATATCATACAGTTTGATTTGTATAGAATCAAAAAATAAAAACAGGCATTGTCCTGTTTTTATATAGCAACTATCAAAGGTAATACCTTAATACCTATTTTCAAAGGAGGAAACGTATGCGAGTAGAACCAAAGGACAGAAGGAAACTTGTCGATGCAGCAATGGGGCGTATCCCATGTGATCTGGTAATCAAAAATGCGAAGATGGTGAATGTGTTTACGGGTGAGATTTATGAAGCAGAAGTGGGTATTTGTGACGGATTTATTGCACATATACAGTGTGACCCGGACCATCTGGGCAGAGAAGAAAAACCAATGGAGGGCAAAGAATACTATGATGCTGAGGGGGCTTATCTTACACCCGGATTCGTGGATGCGCATATCCACATTGAGAGTACAATGATGACTCCAAGATATTTTGCGCAGGCGGTCGTGCCGCATGGGACGACAACCGTCATTACAGACCCTCATGAGATTGGTAACGTACTCGGGGTAGAAGGGGTTAAGTACATGCACGAATGCAGTGAAGACCTGCCGATGCGCCAGCTTATACTTGCGCCATCCTGCGTACCTTCACTGCCTGGGAAAGAAAATGGCGGGGCAACTTTTGGGACAAAGGAAATCAATGAACTATTTGAATTAGAACGTGTGGCCGGACTTGCGGAAGTCATGGATTATTATGGGGTTATGAATAATGCTGAGAGGATGGTCAGCCTGTTAGGGGAATGCCTGGGAAAGGAAAAATTTGTCCAGGGTCATGCATTCTGTATTTATGGACGTGAATTATCTGCCTATGCATGCGGCGGTCCAATGAGCGACCATGAGGCGATCGGAGGAATTGACGCCAGAGACAGAATCCGTATCGGCATTAATGTAGATGCAAGGGAAAGTTCCATATCACAGGATATTAAGAGTATCATCAATAGCGTGAAAGACTTCCGGTATTTCGATAACATTACATTTGCGACAGACGATACGGAATCGGATGATATCCTGAAGAGGGGGCATGAGAATTATATTGCAAGAATGGCAGTAGAGACGGGCCTGGACCCGGTAGACGCTATTAAAATTGGTACAATTAATGCAGCAAGAGAAGCCGGAATCAAGAACATTGGGGCAATCGCTCCCGGGTATGCAGCAGATTTGCTTGTAATGGATGATCTGAAACAAATGGAACCGAAAGCGGTATTCTTTGGCGGCAGACTGGTTGCCAAAGACGGCAGAATGGAAGTAGAGATTGCGGAGAAACAGTATGACGTAGAGAGCAGAAATACAGTAAACTTAGGTGACATTTGCGAAGAAAACCTGAGGATAAAAGCTCCGATTGAGAATGGGGAGATGGACTGCAATATCATTCTGTTTGACCACGAAAGAGGGTTCTTAACGGAGTTCAGAGAAGAAAAGATTAACATAAAAGATGGTTATGTGGATATTTCAGCAGATGAAGATTTAAAATACGCAGTCGTTATTAACCGTTATGGACTAAAAACGATGGGAAAGGCCATTGTCCGCGGATATGGTATTAAGACAGGGGCGGTGGCAAGCACTGTAGCACACGACTGCCATAATGTTGTCGTTATTTATGATAAGCCGGAAAATGCATTGAAAGCAATCACACGCTTAAAAGAAAATGCGGGCGGCTATGTAAGTGTGATGAATGGTGAAGTACTTGCAGAAATGAAACTGTCGGTTGCAGGGCTGATGTCCAATACCCCGATTGAAGTGATTGCCGCGCAGAGCAAAAATTTCAAAGAGGCACTGAAAACGATGGGAATGACAGGCGTCGAATTCCCACTGTTCGTCATGGCCATCCTGCCATTACCGGTTGTTCCGAATGCCCGGCTGACAGACCTTGGAATGATAGATATTATTACACAGCAGTTCATTCCTATTTTCAAAGAAGAATAGTGTGCTTCCTGCACACCGCTATCCGGCAGGATAATTTTTAGCTAGTATGTCTATCCAATGATCAATTGATTTATTAATAAGAAGGGCAGCATCTTTTGTGTCCTTCTTTTTTATTGCAGATAAAAGCAGGGTCAGCGGCTCCGCAAACTTTGCCTGTGGTTCTGCTTCAATAGTCATTTGATAAAACAAGATATACAGTGGTTTAAATGTCTGCATGATCATAGGGTAATAGATATTTTTGCCCGCAACAGCGATTTCATGATGAAATTGAAATCCAATCTCAGGAAGGTGCTCAGATTGTTCAGGATCTTCTGCACGCCTGACAAGGTCTGAAAGGATGACAAAAGATTCTTCTGTCCCATTTTCACAGGCCAGCAGGGTGGCCTTTAATTCGATACTGCGACGGAAATTGATAATCGGTTCAAGAATATCAAAACTCAGATTATCATCGGTATATTCCATAATCTCCTTCATCGTATTCATATTTCCATTTCGGATATAGTCTGAGACAAATACCCCCTGACGCGGCACTGCATTCAGAAAACCGAGGTCAGTCAGACGGGTAATCCCCCCATGTATCACTGCAAGGCTTACATTCATTTCTTCAGCAAGCTGACGTTCGGGCGGCAGCTTGTCTCCAATCTGTAAATCACCGGATAAAATCATACGCTTCAATTCATTGACAAAGAGATCAGTCAGGCTTGGGGCGACCAGTTTTTTAAATCCCACGGGTATTTTCTCCTTTCAAAACACGTTCAAAAATCTGTTTATAACAAGAACAATTATATGAAACTACAGCGTGATATGTCAAGGGAATTATGGAAGGCGGCTTGTTTTCCTGGCATTTTATGCGATATCATGCGTGATTATCTTGACAATCTTGTTTTCCGGGTATATCATCTAAATAAAGAACGTGTTATAACACGCTCTGTTATAAACAGTGAACAGGAGTAAAAGAAAGGAGAGAACGGCTAAAATGAGTAAACATTATGATGTGATCGTAATCGGAGCGGGAAATGGTGGGTTGTCTGCTGCGGCATTTACGGCGAAAAACGGACTGAAAACATTGCTTGTGGATAAACACAACATTCCGGGCGGCAGTGCCACCAGTTTTGTGAGGGGGAGGTTTGAATTTGAAACGTCCCTGCATGAGCTAGCCGCAGTAGGGACAGAGGCGAATCCCGGGCCGATCCGCAGGCTGATCGGGGCGCTGGGGGCTGACGTTGACTGGTTCACTGATATGGCGGGAACTTTCCGTTTAGTGGTACCAAATGAAGGAATTGATGCGGATATGCCCTGCGGCATTGATAATTTCTGCAGAAAGATGGAGGAGCTTGTTCCGGGCAGCGGTGAAAGTACAAGGGAGGTATTCCGGCTGGCTGCTTTGGGAACAGAGGCAAGGGACTACCTGATGTCACCAGATTATGATTCAAACGTATTCGAAGAAAAGTATCAGGACTTTTACCGGATGGCAGGACATACCATCCATGAAGTACTAGACAGCATTGGGATGCCAATAAAGGCACAGCACATTCTGTCCTCTTACTGGTGCTATCTCGGAGCACCGGAAGATCAGATGGACTTTATGAATTATGCTACCATGCTCCTCACCTATGTTATATACGGGGCAGGCCAGCCGAAGCTGCGCTCTCATGAGATTTCTCTGGCACTGGAGAAATCGGTAAGAGATAAAGGCGGCGATGTGTGGTATAACACAGAGGTTACCCGGATTCTTGTAAAAGACAGAAAGGCTTACGGCGTGATCATTGACGGCAGGGAATATGATGCAGAGTACATTGTCAGCAGTGCTTATCCCGATAAAGTATATGGTTCCATGATAGATGCAGAAGAGGTGCCGGAGCGTGCCGTGAAGTTGGTAAACAGCCGGGAACTGGGATTATCATTTGTCACGGTCTATCTGGGCATGAACAAAACGGCTGAAGAACTGGGCATCACTGCTTATTCGAATTTCGTAGCACCTGTTTCTGACTCGAATGAACAGCAGCGGCTGGCAAGCAATACCCACGAATATTGCGGATATTCCATCATGAACTGTCTGAATAAGATTATTCCTGACTGTACTCCGGAGGGCACGAGCCAGCTGTTTTTCACAACTTTCTTTTTTGGGAATGGATGGGATGATGTAACACCGGAAGAATATAACCGGTTAAAAAATGATATAGCAATGAAAATGATTGAAGATTGTGAAAAGGGGCTCGGAATTACGATTAAGCCATATATTGAAGAAATTGTGATTGCAGCACCGCCGACCTTTGCCCGGTATCTGAACACGCCACAGGGAACACCTTACGGATATCAGATGAATATGTGGGATGCTTTTATCCAGAGAACTGTCGCAAGAGACAAAGAGAAGTTTATAGACAATCTGTATTTTGTAGGCGCGTCTACACACCGCGGAGACGGTTACAGCAGTGCGTATTTATCCGGGCTTGATGCCGGGTCAGAAATTATGCGTGCACAAAAAGAAAAGGAGGCGTTGTAAGATGAGTAAACCATTCGCAGAATTAGATCCAAATACATTCAAAGAAATAGAAGCTGAAAGACAGAAAAGAATCGACAATGCTTCTGCCGCTTCCATTCCGGAAACATTTCCGGTCAATGAACTGGCAAAACGGCTCCATCCAAACCGCCAGTATATGAAGATTGAAAAGGTTACTGAGATGGCACCGGATGCAAAATGTTACCGCCTTGTTCCCGACCCGTCACACGGGACTACAGAATGCGCCTATTTTCAGGCAGGCCAGTACCTAAATGTGTTTATGGATATTCAGGGAATGAAGGTAAACCGGGCTTATTCCATCTCCTCCTCTCCGAAAAGTGCACTGGAGGGCTTTTATGAGCTGACCATTAAATCCGTGAATGACGGGCTGGTATCCTGCTATATTCTGGACCACTGGAAAGAGGGAGATGAAGTCGAAGTATCAGGACCGTCAGGCTTCTTTACGTATTCACCAATCCGAGATGCTAAGACAATCATCGGAATTGCCGGAGGAAGTGGAATCACCCCGTTTTTATCTATGGCCCGTGCTATTGTAAATGAGGATGAAGATTTTAACATGGTCCTGCTCTATGGCAGCCGGAAAGAGGATATGATTCTTTATAAGGCAGAATTCGATGCCCTTGAAGCGGCATGCAGCCGTGTGAAGGTGGTACATGTTTTATCTGATGAAAAAAGGGAAGGTTATGAGCACGGTTTTGTGAATGCAGAATTAATACATAAGTATGCACCGGCTAATGAACCATTTTCCGTATTTTTATGCGGTCCCCAGGCTATGTACCAATTCGTGGACAAAGAGCTGGAAAGTATGAATCTGGAAAGAAAATATATCCGGCATGAATTGTTTGGTGAGGTTCACAATCCGGCAGAACAGGAGGATTATCCGGGCTGCGAAAACAGTACGGTGCAGATTACCGTTTCCATCCGTGATGAGACAAAGACAGTTGTAGGCAGTGCAAACGATTCTGTTCTGCAGACCCTTGAAAGAAATGGAATTGCTGTGCCGTCAAGGTGCCGCAGCGGGGAATGTGGTTTTTGCCATTCCCTGCTTAAATCAGGGAATATCTATATTCCTAAGAGTGTGGATGGCCGCAGGCTGGCAGACTTTAAATTTGGTTATATCCATCCGTGTGTGGCATTTCCACTGTCTGACCTTGTAATTGAGATTCCGGCAGATAAATAAGTGATAGAGGTTTCAGCAGAGGACACCTTAGTTGTGGTATCCTCTGCTATTTGTTTTAGACGTAAAAATTAATTTCGGTTTTCTTCTTTTTTAGTTCAGTTTAGATAGCAACAGAAAAAACTATTGTGCTTTTGCAAAGTGTTCATTTATAATATAGAAAAAGAAAAGGAGCTGCATAAATGGAAATACCGGGCCTTAGTGAAGAAAAGTTTTGTAGATACTTGGAAACTATATTAAATGTTCCAATTGTAAAAGTGAATCAAAATGGAAATGTTTTAATAAAATATGCGGAAATTCATGAAAGTACCTGTCCGGATTTTTCTAAAGAAGAGATTACAAATGCGATTGACTTAAAAATCGGAATTATGAAGCGTGATGATGACAGCTTATATGGCACAGTTACTGATCTGGACTTGAATGTTTTTCTTATAGGTCCGCTTAGACCGATGGAAAATGAAAGAAAACTGACACAAAACAGAAGCTATTATTGTCTTTTTACAACAATAATTAAAACAATGTTAATGCTTTATGAGTATCTTACGGGCATAGAAGTTAGTTTTATAGAGTTTTTTCAAATGGGAGAGAATGCCAAATACCGAAGAATCATAGAAGAGCATCGAACCAGGTATCATTTTAATCAACAGGAAAATGGATGGATTCATAATTCTTATATGCAGGAGAAGAGAGAGCAAAACGCGATTCGTGAAGGTGATATTAAAAAACTGGAAAGCGCTTTAAGCGAGCCGGTAATTGGAAAATTAGGTGTAAGCTCTAAAAACAGAATACGTTCCGTAAAAAACAACTGTCTTACTGTAATTGTATTGTCAGTGCGTTCAGCAATAGAAGGTGGATTAGATTCCGAAGAAGCTTTTCGCTTAAGTGATATTTTTATGGCTCAGGTAGAAAATCAAAATGATATAGAGCAGTTGGTTAGAATTACTAGAAATGCTGAATTTGAGCTGACAGAACTAGTAGCCAGAAGGAAAAAGGAAAAGTCGGCGAAAATCAGTCCTTATATTGATAAGTGCAAAAAGTATATTTACAAGCATCTGCACGAAAGAATATCTGTTGCGGATATGGCAGATGAGATGGGGTTGACGGAGAGCTATCTTTCGAATGTTTTCCGTCAGGAAGAAAATATCACAATTACGGATTATATTATGCAGTTGAAAATATACTATGCGCAGAACCTGTTGACTTATTCAGAATATAATTATGATGAAATTGCATATTATTTTGGCTTCTCATCAAGAAGTCATTTCGGCTCAGTATTCAAAAAGATTACCGGTCTGACTCCTAAGCAATACAGAGACCAGTATCGGATAAAAGAGTTTTTTAAAGAATCATAAAAGTAAAAGCAAGTTTACTTTCTATACAAAACATGGCAAGCATATGGCGATTTTGAGAAATCAGAACCGCCATATTATTTTGTGTTTATATATATAGTAAAAAATACTGATAAACATCGAAGAATACTGATAAAAAAATCTCCCCAGGCTTGATATACTTATGTTCATCAGATAGAAAATATAAAATAGAGGGAGGGATACTGGAATGAAAATTGAAACATTGCGGTTATACGAAGACAGGGAAGATGTTACACTCACGTCATATATATTGGATGATTCTGCTGAACTGTCCGCCAGTGCAAAAAGACCGGCAATAATTATTAATCCCGGAGGTGCTTATATCACTATTTCAGACAGGGAGGCAGAACCCGTTGCAATGAAATTTTGCGGGATGGGATTTCAAACTTTTGTGCTTAAGTATTCTGTGATCAATGGAAATGAAAATGCATGGCCTAAGAATATGGACATCCTTCCGGCCAGAAATAAGACTGTAGAATATCCTGCGGCATTACTGGAACTGGGAAAATCCATACTTTTGATTAAATGTAGGGCAGAAGAATGGCATATTGATATAACACAGATCGGAATCTGCGGTTTCTCAGCAGGCGCACACAATTGCACTCTATATGCATCCAGTTGGTTTCGCAGTGTCTTAACAAAAGGATTGCATGCAATGGAAGAAGAACTGCACCCGGCGTTCTGTATTGCCGGTTATCCATTTGTAGATTGGGAACTGGAATATAATCTGGGTCTGGATGAAGCAACAAGAAATGCTTACCGATGGATGTATTTTGATTTTTTTGGCGATGCAGATCCAATTCCGGAAAGAATGAGAGAATGCAGCCCAAATTATCTTGTAACCGAAAAGACAATACCGACTTTTATATGGACCACATCTACAGATCAGGCAGTTGACCCAAGACATTCAATACGTTTAGTCAGTGCTATGGCAGAATGCGGAGTTCCTTACGAATTTCATATATTTGGAGAAGGACAGCATGGACTGGCACTTGCGGACATAACTACATCGCAGAACGAAGATGATATCAATAATACAGTAGCGCAATGGATTCCATTGGTTGACAGATGGCTTAAAAGAATTGTCAGATTTGTATAATGGAAATTTTATTTAAATAACATGAATAAAGAAAGGTAAAAACTATGAATGGTAAATTGGATCCCCGTGGTAAGCTGACTTTTAGTGAAAGAGCAGGGTATAGTTTTGGGGGTTATGGTATTAATATTACATTTTCACTATTATCCTCATTTTTGTTAGTCTATTATATCAGTGTCGCAGGTGCAGATCCTGCAGTTGCGGCAGGTGTGATTGCAATATCTAGAGTTTTTGACGGCGTATCAGATTTGATTATGGGTTATATTGTTGATCACACGAAAAGTAAATTCGGAAAGGCGCGGCCTTGGATATTCAGATTATGTCTGCCGCTTGCAGTGTGTACAGTGCTGATGTTTGGAGCACCATCAAGCCTTAACGGAGCAGGGTTAACTGCCTATATGTTTATCACATATAATTTGGTAGCCACTATATTTTATACAGGGATGAGTGTGCCTTTTAATTCGATGAATGGATTTATGACACTGGTCCAATATGAAAGAGGTCTGCTGGGAAATTTACAATTTATTACTTCTACGGCTGCAACAATGACATTAAATACAATTCTGCTTAAAATGACAAGATATTTTGGAAATGGAGATCAGTATACACATGACGGTTGGAGAATTTCTATCGCAATTTTAATGGCTGCTGCAGTTGTTTGCAATGTACTGTGTTTTATGCTTTGCAGAGAACGTGTTACAGAAGGTTTAGAAAAGAAAACAGAAGTTATAAATGATATTGTGGGTGGAAATCAGACAGAAAACAGAGCTGGGAATATGGATGCAAACGTATCTGTTTCTAAAATTGTAAAGGGGCTAATCACAAATCCATATTGGATTATAGTAATTGTCCTGATGTTTATGCTGAATATCATGATGTCAACATTTTTTGGCTCAGGGGTGTATTTTGCACAGTACAGACTAAATAATACAGATCTATATACGCCTTTGGCAAATGCAGTTTCAATGGCACAGATTATTACGATGTTTATCACTCCATTTGTCATGAAGAAATTATCAAAAAGAAATCTATGCATCACCGGTTTAATTTTGTCAGTTATCGGATTCGGGGGAACTGCGTTTGCGATGGACAGCACAACACTCCTTATTGTTATGTCAGTTGTGAAGGGGATTGGGTTCGGTGCAATTGCAGCACCTATGTACGGTATGCTTCAGGATTCGATTACCTATGGTGAATGGAGAGATGGATTTTCTGCCGTCGGCATGGGAAATGCAGCAGCTTCCTTTTGTCAGAAAATAGGATCCGGTCTGGGGGCTGCGATTCTTGGATGGATTTTAGCAGCAGGTAATTTTAGTTCCGCTCCGACATCGCCGTCTTCTCTGACATCAATTAATTTTGCATTTATCTGGGTACCTGCAATATGTACCTTGGTTACTCTGGGTGCCATGATCTTTTACAACCTAGATAAGAAATATGACAAGATATCGGCAGATCTGACGAACGGCAGACATAAAGGAGATGAGGAATAGTGATAAATTAAGGAGCAGACAAATGTCAGAGATTACGTGTATAAAACAATTAGATGATCAATTGTGGGCGGTGGATGAACAGCAAAAAGTAACATTATTTATTATAAACGGAAGTGAAAAGGTTCTATTAATTGATACAGGAAGCGGTCTTATAAATCTAAAAAAAGTTATTAGAGATTTGTGCGGGACTAAGCCTATAGCTGTCATTAATACACATGCACATCTCGATCACACAGCAGGAAATAACCAATTTCCTGCTGTATATGTTGGAAGATACGATGAACCAGAATCCCATCTCTTAGAAGAAATATATAAAAAGAGTGGTGAGATGGCATATTTTCGTCAAGGTATTAGTAATAAAGATCTGCTAGGATGGAATCCTGGTCCGGCAGAACATATCACACCAGTAAAAGACGGAGATACTATTGATCTGGGAAATCTTTGTATGAGAGTGATTGAGATTCCTTCACATACCCTAGGGTCCATTGCTTTATATGAGGCAAATAAAGGCTGGCTCTTTTCAGGTGATATGATACTGTCATGGGAGGCATGGGCATGGCTTCCCAATTCGGCAACGCTGAAACAATATTATGATTCCGTAAATCTACTCTGTAAGATGAATCACTGCATAAAAAGATTATTTCCGTCACATGGGCAGGAAAAATTGAAACTGGATGGATATAGCAGATTTGAGCTTCCGGTTGATATTCTAAACATATATCGAAATGGCATTTCAGATATATTACTTGGGAATTATGAATATGAAGCGTTTAAATATAATGGAATTATACATGAAAAAAGTTCAAAAGATATTCCCAAAAGGAAGGTTACTTTTTCAGCCGGAGGAATTATTTTTAATCCCAACAGGACAGGCATATAGAGCAGACCTAAAAGTTAAGTTTATGTTTTAAGATATTCCTGCGGTGCAAGAATAAATTCATCAAGATCCGTTGAGATATTTTTTGCGGTGGGGGTACCATACGGAAGGGTATAGTTTTCATTTAGTTGAATTGTGTCCAGTCCCGGATGAACCTGCTTCCAACATTCCAGGCCCAGCAGGACTGCATTGTTTTCTATACACATTGATTTTGCTGTTGCCGCGTGTCATAATCATGAGTTGACCGTCGCTTAAATCCCCAAAGTGTAAAGACTTCCTGCTAGCAGGCGGCCAGACTGCCAGAAGAAGGCATAGGGCTCGGACTTCCGATAGTAAAAAAGATCGTAAAGCTACATGGCGGAAATGATTTACAAATCCGCCATCTATCTGTCTACTTATTTTCTGATGTGTTTTCGTGACAATTCTGCGATTACGCCTGCGCTGCCCATTAATACAATCAATACTGCCAGTACTCCGGCAGTTGTCATTGTATCTCCGGTTTTTGGGGACGGTGTTTTAAACACGGGCGTCTGTTTTTCAGGCTGGTTCTGACCGGACGGACCCGCAATTGGCTTCGTGGTTTCAGGATCAGGTTTACCCGGTGCAGGCTTTTCCGGATCTTGTGGAACATCTGCCGGTTTTACAATTGTTCCTTTATTTTCTATAATCGCCGCTGCAAGGGGTTCTTCCTGATTCTCATCTGCAAAGGATATTGCAGCATAGGAAAATACAATACTTTCTTTCCCGTAAGTCTCAGGGATTACCGCATTCAGCTTCAACGTAACAGAAGCCCCTGCTGCCAATGTGGGAATATAGGCTGCCCCGGCCTCCGGCTGTGTTACTCCGTTGGGCAGGCCCGCAAATGACCCTAACGGTTCCGGTTCCACTCCGGTGTCATTTCCTTCTTCATCATACATGCCCTTTTCACTGTAGCCTGCAGCTATATAGACATGCGGCAGAGCCTCCGGGTTTGGATTCGTTACTGTCAGCTCTATGGGAAATACCTTCCCCTTTTCCAGTTTACTCATATCTGCTCCGGCTTGGGCTGTAAGAGTAATCTGCTGATCGCTTTCTTCAGGGTCGGCGCTGTCCTCCACGCTGACACTCCTGACATCTGTCTCAGCAAATGCCGCGATGCCGGGAATACCGCCTGAATCCGGCCGTAGATCCACTTTATAATACAGCGTTTTACCTTTCATATCATTCGTAACTGGAAGGGTTACCACTACCTCTGCATTACCATCCAGATCCTTGATATTTGCATCTAAGCGCAGAGTCGTAAGCCCTTTGGCTTTTCCGCCATTTGAGATATAACTGCAGTTTGATGTCATCTCGGGATCCCCAATTCTGTCTACTGCATCGTCCACATTCTGTGTCGACGCCACCCGGAAACGCAGATAAGAACCGCCCAAATTATCTTTCCCTTTTACACCGCCTAGATTAATGCTAAATGTAAGCGTATCCCCTGCTTTTGCGCTTGTCCCTGACATTCCTGCCGGTGCGCTGACATCAAGCGTAAGTGCGGGGCTGTTCTCCTCTGCATGCACCTGCATCCCTGGCAGTAGTGTTAAAGCCAGTGTGAATACCCCTATGATTCTTCCCTTTTTCATTCTTCATTCTCCTTGCCTTTTATCGAACGTGTCTAAACCGTCACGATTAATATACGGGCTTATTATATATCACAAGGCTGTGAAGATTCAATTAGAGTGGTACAGTCTGCTGTAAATCCGGTATACTTTGCTTATCCGGCAGGAAAACATGGGTACAGAAAAAATCCCCTTCTTCATAATATTCCAGCATTCCACCAGACTCTTCTACCGCATCCTCTACACTAAAATGCCCAATTCCATGCAGGTCTTTTTCTTTTTTATCCGAACGGAAATACCGGTTTTCCTGAAGTACCGGACTTACCGTCGTATTTTTCAGAAACAGATTATAACCTCCGGCCTCGCTTCTTACCGTAAGCTCTATTTTTCCTCCGTCTTTTACCTTTTCACAGGCCTCCACCGCGTTGTCCAACAGATTAAAAAGAATGATCGCCGCTTCGATCCCTGTAAGTCCTGAGATATTACCTGTAATGGTACATATAAGGTCAGTTTTACATTCCCTGCATCTTACAAAGGCACGGTTTACCACTGCATCTACGAACGGGTTGTGTGTCTGGATACTGTCAGTATCCTCTTTTAAATAACGGCCTGACAGTTTCTCCAGATACATCCTCAGTTGATCATACTCTTTTTTATCCAGCAGATACTGCATATCCAGACAATGATTGTTATAATCATGCCGCAGGCACCTGATCTTGAATTCCTCCTGCTTTATTTCCTGTATCTGCCGCTGGACCTCTGACTTTTGCATCTGGGCAATCTCATAGCGAAGTACTTTTTCATTCCTGTCACCAATAACAAATACGGCGTAACAGACATAGATACTTAACATCCCAAATGATACTGACACTAGTATAAGCATAACTTTTATGTTCTGGCTGACATTTTTCAGGTAAATTGTCTGAAGCAGCAGATATTCTATGATAAGTACAATGATATTCAGCGTATTGGTCATCATCCAATGCAGCCTTGTAAGCCGGATCATCCGTCCGATCACCATTTTTCTGATTAATGATAATACCACATATAAAAACAACTTGGATAGTATGGCACTAACCATCAAAAGCATACTACCGCCGCCAATAAATCCCCTCGCTGATTCTGCGACAAGGCTTTCTATTATCTGCGTCATCAATGTACTTCCTATAGTTACAATGATAAATGGAACCAGACACCAGAATATCTGCATCTGTCTCTGGCCCTGCAAAAAATGTCCGGCAAACAAACAGATGATTATAATATCAGCTGTTATAGTTGCCGCAAAGCTATAGGGGATAAGAAATGCATTAAACTGTGAGATCATAAGCAATGGTACGCATACTGCCCCAAAGCATACTTTCCTGCGGATGACATTTTCTTTCCATCCCAAAACCTTCACCACAAAGTCTAATACGATCACATTCTCCAAAACAGTCAGACACTGCCCTATAATTACCTGTGCAATTTCCATCTCAATCTCTCCTGCTAATCATAAACTGTTCCCTTACGATCTTAATTCTGTCCCTGCTGACTGGAATTTTTGTTTCACCGGTAAGCAGCACCTCATTTTTTTCAATGGTCTGGCAATAATTCATATTTACAATGCATCCTGCGTGTACCCTGACAAATCCGCCGCCTGATAACATTGCTTCGAACTGCCGTATGCTGCCCCGCATCTTCAGTTCCTGCCCGACGTTTCTATGAATTACTACATAATTCCGCCATTTCTCCAGATAAGTAATTTCCTGCTTCTTAATATGGTACACTTTACCGCCGCTGCTTATCTCCAGCGGGTCCTCATCCCGTCTCCGTCTCTCATGGTACCGCTTAAGCCCGATGGGGATATCTCGTTCCATATCTGCCTTACGGATGATTTGAAACGGACAATAAGATAAAGACTCAAGGATCAGATTGTCAAACCCTGTAATCAATATAATGTTCTTATTCTTATGTACGGGTTCCAGCTCCTTCACTACGTCAATACCGGATTTCCCCGGCATATCGATATCAAGGAAAATCAATTCATTATCCCTGATCTGATACTGCTTTAAGAAATCCTCTCCGTTATTATACAGCTCCACCACGCACGGAATATGCTGTTTCTCCAACTCACTTTTCACAATGCTCTCTATTTTTGCAGCAGCAAATAGCTCATTGTCACAGATTGATACATGAAGCATCTCTTTCATCGTCCCCTTTTCCCTCAAAATCAAAACAGTTTGATATAATGTTTACTTTTTATATCTTATCATATTTGTATAGCTCTAGGCGCAAAAGAAAATTTAGATTTGTGTCAGAAAAACGGCTTCCCCGTCTATTTCTGTATCCATTGTCCAGTGATTGGAGATTATGAGTATGCTGATCCCCTTTGCAGACAGAAGACGGAGCATCTCAAGCGTAATCTGGTTTAAAGAGGTATCTATAATCGAAAAAGGATTAATACAGACAAGCAAATCCGGTACATACAGAAGCCAGCGGCAGTAGATGACTTTCTGAACGATTTCCATAGGCACCTGGTCAATATTCATCGGTAGATATTTGGGGGCGATAATATCACGCAGGGTGTATTCCACACCTTTCTGGTTGCTTGGATTCCCCCAGAAGTTGTGAACTTTTTGGTCCAGCGGCACACATAAGTTATAGAGTACGCTCATGTTGTGGAAAAGTACCTTCTGGCGGGGATTTGATTCAATCACTTTGCAGCTTTTTAGATATTGTCTGGGGTTGACTTTGGTAAGTGGCTGTCCTTTAAAGAAAATCTTTCCGCTGCCAGATAATATTTTCCGTCTCAGCAGTGCTAAGAGATATTCTGTTTCCCGATTGCTGGTACAGATTATTTTTAAAATCTGCCCCTTTTTCAGCGTAAATGAAAGTGGGACAGGAAGCTGGTCCCGTACATTTTCAAAAGTCAGGACAGAATTTTGTAAATCACTGTCCTGACAATGATTTTTCTGATTATGTAGAATGGCATATGAGCCAAGTGATTTTTGTATCTCCTCCTGACATATCTGTGCACGCGGCAGAATCCGGATAATCTGCCCATTTTTGATCAGATGAAGTGATTCTGTAAGTTTAAAAAGGCGGATATCAAAAGTTTCTCCAATCAGGAAGGTAATCCCATGCTGTTCCAATATATTGAGGATAGTAAGAAGCTGTTCAAATTCCCCGGAATCTAAGAGGGAGGCAGCATTCGACAAAAAAATCAGTTTTTTCTTCTGCAGAAATGCTTTTATTAGTTCAACGGCAATTCTTTGAAAGTCTGTCAATGTCTTTACTTTCTGGCTTACATCCAGAGGAAGATGGAAGAAATCGAGCAGGCTTTCTGCCATCTTTTTATACTTTTCTGCAGTCAGCCAGACAAAGGAAAGCTGTTCATAAAATAAATTTTCATATACAGAAAGCCGGTCCATCAGGCGGCTGGATTCAAAAATAATTGCCATGTCCTTTTTGTATGAACGGATATACTCAGGATATGTAACAGCTGTTTCTTCAAAATAAATTGTCCCCTCTATATCAGGCATTTTACCATCAATAAAGTCTAAGAATGCGGTTCTTTCATTAAAACTATTGAACAGTATTCCGATATGTTCTCCCTTGAAAACCTGCAGATAGAGGTTTGACAGGATAGCAGAGCGGTTCTGCCTGATAGTCAGGTTAAAGATGCGGAACAATTCTTTTTTCATGGGGTGAGATTCCTTTTCTGTATTTTGGGAAGGATAATATGTACATCCGTTCCGATTTCTTTCGTGCTGTAAAGATGCAGGCCATATTCACTGCCAAACAAAAGCTTAATTCTCCGGGCGACATTCTGAAGTGCAATACTTTGATGTTCCTGACTGTCATTAGTTCTTGGAGACCCGGCGAGGTTTTGGAGCGACTCATTAATCCGGCGCAGGATAGCAGGCGACATGCCGATTCCTGTATCGGAAACATTGATGAACAGGAATCGTTCTGTCGTTTCGATAGAAATTGTAATTTCTCCATTTCCGCTTTTTTTCTCCAAACCATGAAAAATAGAATTTTCAATAATGGGCTGGAGTGTCAGCTTAGGAATCAGCAGTGTTAAAACCTCATTCCTGTCATCCGGCCAGTTTACTGTCATGTTGATCTTGTCTCCGAAGCGGTACTTTTGGATAGTAAAATAATTCTCCGTATGCTCCAGCTCATTCTCAAGGGTAGTCAGGTTGCCTGTATCAGTAATTGTATAGCGGAAGAATGTGGCAAGCGCTTCAATAACCGATGAGACTGTGTTCAGCCCCTCATATAAGGTGTCACCACGCAGAGCTTCAAGTGTGTTGTACAGAAAATGTGGGTTAATCTGATTCTGCAAAGCCAGATATTCAGCTTGTTTTTGTGAGGAGGCAAAGTCTATCTTCTGGTTTTTAAAATCACGCATCATGTTCAGCAGGTTTTCGGACAGATAGGGCGAGGCGCATGTCGAAAAAGCATCAAAGTCCTGTATGGAATGGTAATCTGCGGCAGCCTCCTCCATGATCTTCTGAGGCCGGTGCAGGCAGAACCAGATGTACACGGACAATCCCACGTGAATTATGGCCAGCAAGATAAAAATCATGAAAAAGGAGGTCTGGCGGAGACAGACCATGAGGAAAATGCCAAGGTCAGATATCAGCACCAGAGTAACTGGAATAATACATAGTATGCGGTAATATGTTCTTTTCACGTTATTCACCTGCCTGTCAGGAAAAAAGTTTGCGGTAAGCGGCGGGAGTCATTCCCGTTATTTTCCGAAAGCACCTGTTAAAATATTTTAAGTCGTTAAAACCAGTACGTTCTGAAACCTCTATTATCTCTAAATCTGTTTCCGTAAGAAGGTTTTTAGCATTCTGTATGCGGATATCGGTCAGATAGTCTACGAAGCTGTTCCCAGTTTCCTTCTTGAAAATATTAGAAAAGTAGGACGGGTTAAGACCAACCTCCTGTCCAATCAACTCTAATGTAAGCCCCTTTGCATAATTTTCGTTGATATATTGTTTCGCGGCAAGGACTGCTTTGGACTGGGACTTCTTTTTATGGGAACGCCAGTCTTCCAACAGGAGGCAGTGCTCTTCAGCCAGATAATGAAAAGCATCCAAAACGGAAGTAAATGAAAGAAAAGTATCGTACCATTTATTAGTCAGTTCTTCCAGAGATACATCGATTTTATGCTGCTTAAGGAAAAACAAAAATAATGAGATGAGCTCTTTGTATACCTGCCAAATAAATTCACCTGTCACCGGAACAAGGTGTATAAGCCTGTCTGCAAGACTGCTTAGTTGTTCTTTAAGAGCTTCATACTGGAAGGTTTCAGCACAGGTTAAATATTGGTTTCTAAATGTAGGCGTAATAAAATCCGCTATATGGCTTTTGCATTGCGGCAGTCTGGAGTAGGAATAGATGGCATCGTTTCCAGACAGGATTTTTTCACAAAGCGCAGAATTGATTTCCCCAAAGCAGGCAGGGATATCCTCGAAAGAGTCTTTGATGCCGCTTTGCAGGAGAATAACGTGCAGCTCTGGAAATATTTCTTTTAAAGCCAGCAAGGCCCCACGTATGTTCTTCATTGTCTGGTATAAAAGAGAAAGTTTTTCTGTACCATCGTTTACCAGACAGTAAATATAACTGCCGGATACTGCAATCGTACAGTCATGGTATTGTTTTGTTTCATTTTCTATGATTCCCGCGGCTTTATTGAGCAGGAAATCATTAACCAGAGCCTGCCCATTTTCTGATGGTGTGTCCAGAAAGACGCAGATAAAAGAAAATGCAGATTCCGTAAAATCTGTATAGTAAGCCCGGTTGATATCCGCTGCAGAATGGAAGGTCCGCATGAGCTGGGGGGTCAGAAGCAGGTCGCTTATGAAGTTTGATTTAATCCGTTCCTGTGTGAAATTCAATTCCTGACGGATTGCTTCATCCTGCTGTTTGTGTGACTCCATAGACTGCTGCTTCTCTACAATAGATATTAATGCCCCTTTAAGCTCCTTTTCCTTTATTGGTTTTAGAATATAGTCGGAAACGCCGTATTGTATTGCACGCTGTGCATAATCAAACTGCCCGTATCCACTGATAATGATGAAATGGATTTTCGGATTGAACTCCTGTGCGGCCTTGATTAAGGCAAGGCCGTCACATCCGGGCATCCTGATATCAGTAATAATAATATCGGGCGATGTCTCTTTGATTTTATCCAGTGCAGCCATTCCATCATGGCAGAATCCGGCAATTTGAAGCCCGAGGGACTCCCAGTCGATGAGACATTGTATCAGCCGGCAGACCTTTTCTTCATCATCAATAATTAGAACCTTTAACATAATATCCTCCCCTTGTCTCATGGCTATATCAAGATGGGAATCAGTATAAAGGATTGTTATTTAGATTTCAAGAGTTATAGTGAAAAAACACAAAAATTAAATGGAAAGATTTTCAAAACTATACAAAAGGTATAAAAATCTAAAGATAATACTCATTTGCCTAAAGATAATGAGTTGAAACTAGATCCGTTAAAAAATAGAATAGAGGTAGATTAACTGGCATGTCAGAAACCATGGTAAAAAAATTATAAAAACAGGAGGGAAAAATGGAAGGGAATCTTTCATATCAAATAAGCACGCAGCCGGTCAGAACAAAGCGGATTGACGAGTTATACAGGTATATTACTTCTTTCGAAAGCGGCATCTGTGTAGAAAGAGGGAAATATCTGACTGAATTTTATGAGAAGGAGCCGGATCTGCCAAATGTACTGAAAAGGGCGCGTGCAATCGAACATGTACTAAAAAATATGAGCATTTATATTATGCCGGGGAGCCTGTTTGCAGGCAACCAGACATCTAAACCGCGGTGGGCGCCGATTTTTCCGGAGTTTGAAGTGGAATGGATGGAAGAAGAGTTTATCAAAGGAAATCCTTATTTTCCTTCCGAACGTCCGGCCGACAGATACACCCTGCGTGAGGAGGATATGGAAGATATCCGCCATATCTGCGGATGGTGGAAAGGAAAGACGCATGTAGACAGACTGAGGAGCCGGCTTCCGAAGGAAGCGCTTCAGACACATTATGAAATTAAAGCTGCAGATATCGGAGCTTACTTCCAGGGCGGAGACGGGCATTTTGCCACGGCCCATGAATGGCTGCTCCATCACGGTCTGGAGGAAATCATCAGGCTGTCAGAGGAGGGACTTAATAGTCTGGACTGGAGAAACGATCCGGATGTGGTGAAGAAAAAAGATTTCTATGAGGCAGCAGCCGTAACGGCAGCTTCTGTAATGGATTATGCAGCAAGATATGTAAGGCTAGCAAGAGAGATGGCGGAGAAAGAAACAGACGAAGGCAGGAAAAAAGAGCTTGAAGACATTGCCGATATGCTAAGCCATGTGCCTGCCAAACCGGCACGTACATTTAAAGAAGCGCTTCAGTTTATTATTATTACCCATATCTGCCTGCATATAGAAGATAACGGCGTGGGAATCTCCTTTGGAAGGTTTGACCAGTTTATGTATCCGTTCTATAAAAAGGATGTGGATGACGGAATTCTGGACAGGGAGCAGGCAACTGAGTTGGTAGAGAATTTCTTCCTGCAGATATATACAAGCAACAAAGTAAGGAGCTGGCAGGATACAGATTATTTCCGCGGCGTTCCGATGTTCCAGAATTTAACAATTGGCGGTCAGGACCCTGTAAAAAAATGTGATGCAACCAATGAACTTAGTTATATTTGTCTGGATGCCATCTACAATACAAGGATTCCGCAGCCGTCCCTGACAGTCCGTTTCCATAAAAACACACCGTTTGAGTTCAAAATGAAGGTGGCTGAGGTAGTACGTCTTGGAACAGGGCTGCCCTCCATCTTTAATGATGAGACTTATATCCCTGCACTTCTGAATAGGGGGTATGAGCTGGATGATGCGTATAACTACTGCATTATAGGCTGTGTGGAACCCGGACCTGCCGGGCTGCTTGGCGGAAGGACGGGTGGAGCGTGGCTGAACTGTACAAAAGCATTGGAGATGTCTCTGTATAATGGAAAGGACCCGAGAACCGGTATCTGCCTGCATCCTAATAAAAGCGGGAAGGACCTTGCTGCATTTGAAAGCTTTGAAGAAGCAAAGGAAGCATATAAGGACCAGATGAAATATTATATAAAAATGGAAGCTATTCTGGAAAATACGATTGACCAGCTTTGGGAAGAGCATATGAATGAGCCTATGACATCCGTATTTGGATGTCCCACGACGACACTTGAACGAGGGAAAACTTTCAAGCAGGGTGGGGCAAAATACGATTTTACAGGGCAGCAGACCATAGGAACGGCCAATATTGCTAACAGCCTCTATGCGATTAAGAAATTAGTTTTTGACGATAAGCTTATAACTGGAGCACAGATGAAACATGCATTGGAAACAGACTTCACTGACAGGGAGACAAAACCGTCCGGCCCCCAGATACAGGCTCTCTGCAAAAATGTAGGGAAGTATGGCAATGATATCGATGAAGTGGATGATCTGGCAAGGGAGATGCTGGCATTTGTGGCAAATGAATTGTGCTCCTACAAGAATACACGCTATGGGCGGGGTCCCATTGGCGGCACACTGCATTGTTCTACAAGTACAGTGTCAAGCAATACTCCGTTTGGAAAGGTGTGCGGTGCTACCCCGGATGGACGTAATGCGTATACCCCGGTTGCGGACGGGCAGTCCCCAATGAAAGGAACCGACACGAATGGACCAACAGCGGCAATCCGCTCTGTATCGAAGATTAACAATATACTGCTTTCATGCGGGTCGCTTTATAATCTCAAATTTAATCCATCGGACCTGTATTGAGTGGGTTCTGATATAAAACAGCAAATGAGTACATTATAAAAATTTAGGAGGTGTGTTATGGAACGGGTTATGAGGAATGATGGCCTGAAAAGATTTGTGAGCCTGATTGATGAATATTTTGCATCCGGCGGAGCACAGATGCAATTTAATATCGTAAGCCGCGAAACCCTGCTGGCGGCTCAGGCGCATCCGGAGGAATATTCAAACCTGCTGGTGCGGGTGGCCGGTTACAGCGCTTATTTTACACAGTTATCAAAGGATGTCCAGCAGGATATTATCGAGAGGACAGAAGAAAAACTATAGGGATCTTGTACATGAAAAAATACGAAGGAAAAAAGAGTTCTGCAAAACGAGGAGGTAAAAAATATGAAAAAGAAGATATTGAGTGTATTACTGTGTGTATGTATGATGGGAACTTTAGCTGCATGCCAGAGCGCCAGCGAGAAAAAGAATGCTGACACAAAAAATACAGCAGCCAGTAAATCAACGGGGGAAAGTTTTACACCGTCGAATGAGATGCTGAATACCCTTCCGGAAGAACCTGTGGGGGAAGAAAATGAGTTTGAAGGGCTGCAGATTGCACTTTCCCAGAGAAATATCGCTGGTTCCGAGTGGTATGAGCAGCTTGTCAAGGTAGCACAGATTGAGGCAGACCATCTTGGAGTAAAACTGACTGTATACGATGGAGAAGACGATATTACGAAGCAGATGGGGGACATTGAAACGGCAGTTAATATGAAAGTGGATGCAATCATTGTTAACCCGAAGGATTCTTCAGGTCTTCTCCCTGCAATCCAGAAGGTACATGACGCCGGTATTCCTCTGACAGTCGTAAATAGTGCAATGAGCGAAGAGGCTGCCCCGTTTACGTTTGTTTCGGCAGATGTAGAAAATAGTGGATATCAGGGAGGTTTTGAGCTTGCAAAAGCTTTTGATGAAAAATATGGCTGGAAAGATTCTGTAAAAGCGTTGGTTTTATCCGCTGCCGCCCAGGAAAAAGAATCTGATTTAAGAAGATGGGGACAGATTAATGGTTACAACGATTATATGCTTGAGAAGTATGGAAAATCTAACTTGGACATCGTTGCATACCAGTATTATAACTGGCAGCCGGAACCTGCAATGACAGTTACAACGGATGTCCTGCAGGCAAACCCTGATTTGGATATTATCTTCAGTGCATGTGACGGTGGATGTCAGGGAGTTGTTCCTGCAATAGAGTCGGCTGGAAAAACAGGCAAAATCATGATCACGTCAATAGATGGCAGAAAATCAGTCCTGAAATGGATTAAAGATGGTGATAAAGGTGTTGTTGCAACAGTATCAAATGACCCGAGAATCATGGGGAAATGGGCGGTATATCTTGCAGCAAAGCAGGCATCGGGCGTTACCACTCCGGCCACTTTCAACGTGCCGAATACATGTTACACAAAGAGTAATGTAGATGATGTGTACGACGCGGACTCCACATATTAACCCTATTGAACGGGTAAAGGAAAAGACCGCCTAAAAACGGTCTTTTCGTAAATGGAGCAGTGGAACAAACGGAGCATAGTTGAAAAGGAGGATGGATATGGGGCTTGCAGTTGAAATGAAGCAGATAACAAAAGCATTTTCCGGAGTGAAAGCGATAGATGATGTGTCCCTTAAAGTGGAAGAAGGAGAAATCCATGCATTGATAGGTGAAAATGGCGCGGGTAAATCTACATTGATGAACGTTTTAAGCGGCAGTTTTTCTCATCATACATATGAGGGCAGTGTGTGGGTAAAAGGAAAACAGGTAAAGCTTACCAGCCCCGATGATGCAAATAAAGCTGGCATTGTCATGGTACATCAGGAACTGGCACTGATACCGGAAATCAGTGTTGCGGAGAATGTATTTCTGGGACATCTGCCCAAAAACCGCACGGGGATTGACTGGAAAACAATCTATGGGAAGGCAGAAGAGGCACTGGAAAGGTTGTCACTTTCAATTGATGTGAAATCGAAGGTAAAGTATTTAAGCGTCGGGCAGCAGCAATTGGTTGAGATTGCAAAGGCAATCATGATGGGCGGGCGGGTCCTGATCTTGGATGAGCCGACGGCCCCCCTTACAGACAGAGAGACAGAAATCCTGTTCCGTATTCTAAAGGATTTAAAAGAAGACGGCATTACGATTATTTATATCAGTCATAGGCTGGAGGAAATATTCAAACTGACAGATACCGTATCTGTTATGAGAGATGGAAAAATGATTGTGACAAAAAAGACATCTGAGCTGACTACAGATAGCCTTGTTTCTTATATGATAGGGCGGGAATTGAAGAACATGTATCCGGGTATGGAAACTAAGGCTGGGGAGGTCATTCTGGAAATCCAGGATTATTGCGTACGCCATCCTGAATATGAGGGAAAGAATATAGTCAGTCATGTCAACATGAAATTTTGCCGGGGCGAAATCGTAGGAATATCAGGGCTTCTTGGGGCTGGCAGGACAGAACTAATGATGGCGGTAACAGGCGGATACCGGATAACCGGCAAAGGGAAGATCTTGCTGGATGGCCGGGAGGTTCATTTTAAGAGCCCAAAGGAAGCAATCCGGGCAGGAATCGGGTTTGTCACAGAGGATAGAAAAGGAAACGGATTAATCGTTGACCAGTCACTGTGTTTTAACTGCAGCCTGGCAGCATTGGATAAAGTACGGGCCCGCCATATGCTCAACAGGAGGATGGAGGCCGCACTTACGGAAAAGTTTATAGATGAACTGAAAATTAAGACGGCGGGTATGTATCATCCAGTAAAAAGCCTGAGCGGCGGTAACCAGCAGAAAGCAGTACTGGCAAAATGGCTTGCAACAAACCCCAGAATCCTGATTTT
This sequence comes from Clostridium sp. AF19-22AC, assembly GCF_003479085.1. NCBI lineage: Bacteria > Bacillati > Bacillota > Clostridia > Eubacteriales > Clostridiaceae > Clostridium > Clostridium sp. AF19-22AC. The sequence goes on from NZ_QUGN01000014.1 coordinate 39,714, forward strand.
GGACGAGCCGACCAGAGGCGTTGATGTGGGAGCAAAATATGAGATATACACAATTATGAAAGAACTGGCAGAAGCAGGTGTGGCAATTATTATGATTTCTTCTGACCTGCCTGAAGTCATCGGCATGAGTGACAGGGTGTACATCATGAATGAGGGCAGTCTGACAGGGGAACTTCATAAAGGAATGCTGACAGAAGAGAATATTATGAAATATGCAACGAATACGGCAAATTGTTAGGAGGAATCAGGGTATGGAGAAAATAGGCGGCGGAAAAACGGATCATTTTAAAGCAGGAAAATTTATAAAAAATAATTTTGTAATTATTGCATTTATCATCATATTTATTTTCAGTTGTTTTGCAACACCGGTATTCTTAACAGTTGGGAATATCACATCGGTACTCATAACGAATTCCATTTCTGCAATCTGTGCACTGGGTATGCTCATGATTATCATTACCGGTGGAATTGACCTCTCTGTAGGTTCTTATGTATGTATCTGCGTATGTCTGACGGCGGGATTTATCCAGAATGGGATGGGACCGGCAGCGATCGTGGCTGTTGGAGCTTTGGGAGTCCTGTTTGGCTGTATCACTGGAGTCCTTGTAGCTTATGCAAAGGTGGCCCCCTTCATTGTGACACTTGCGATGACTTCTATCTTAAAAGGGCTTGCTTACATGTATCAGGTTGGGGAAAACCGAAGAATTGACGGGACATTCTGGCCAGAGTTTATCCAAGGGTCTGTCCTGTTCATACCGACCCCGATTTTTATTATGATTGTAGTATTCCTTATCGTACTTTTCGTTTTAAATAAGACCAAGTATGGCAGGGGACTGTATGCAATCGGCGGAAACCAGGAGACAGCGAGGCTTGCAGGAATTAATGTAAAGGGATATCTTGTGGCAGTCTATGCAATCGGGGGATTTCTTTTCGGGATGGCAGGAATGATTCTTGCAGGACGTTTAAGTATGGGAACGGCCACAGTAGGGGATGGCTATGAGTTAGATGCGATTGCATCCGTTGTAATCGGAGGAGCCGCCCTGTCAGGCGGTACAGGGAGTGCAGTTAAGACTTTAATCGGGGCATTTTTAATGGGGATCCTGATGAATGTGATGAATCTGTTGGGAATTGCCTCATATCCGCAGATGGTATTTAAAGGGATTATTATTGTGGCGGCTGTACTTGCCAACCGCAATGATTAAGAAAGCGGTGAAGTGATGGTTCAGACCAGAATAAATAAGAGCATAGAAGAAAGAACAGGCCTGATTGCAAATATTGAGCGTTATGCCCTGAATGACGGTTTAGGAGTGCGGACGACTGTATTTTTAAAAGGCTGTCCCCTGCGGTGCAGGTGGTGCTGTAACCCTGAGACACAAAAGTCCGGGCGTGAACTGATGTTTTTCCCGGATACCTGCATCGCATGTGGTGCGTGCATAGAAAGCTGTCCTTATGGAGCGCTTGCAGATTCCCCTGTGCCTGACCGGGAAATCTGCGGAAAATGTGCAGACCGGGATACTGCATTTCCATGTGTGGCTCAATGCTATGCAGGATGCAGAAAAATAAGCGGTGAAAAGATGACAGTAGGAGAAGTAGTCACCCGGGCAAAACGGGATATGGCTTTCTATCTGAAAAGCGGGGGCGGCGTGACTGTTTCGGGTGGGGAACCTCTGTCACAGCCGGATTTTCTCGCTGCATTACTGGAATCTCTTCAGGCTAATTGGATAAATACAGCAATTGAGACATGCGGAACAGGGAAGGCAGAAGATATTATAAATATCGCACCCTATGTAAATATGGTATTTTTTGATTTAAAATCTATGAATGACGAGAAACATAAGTTATGGACAGGTTCTGGGAACAGTCAGATTCTGGATAATTTTTGCTTAATGGCAGAACTGGCAGATAAGTATTCCTTTGAATTAGTAGCCAGAACACCTGTTATTCCGGGGTTTAACGATTCCGAGGATGAGATACAAAGGATCGGGACATTTATAGGAGGTGCAAAAGGGAGCGTGGCCGGATATGAACTGCTCCCTTACCATAAGCTGGGACGAGGCAAGTATCAGGCATTGGGAAGGGAGTATGACATGGGAGAAACAGCCGCTTTGTCAGATGAAAAAATGGAGAAATTAAATATGGTGGCAGACAGCTGCGGAGTGGAAATGTGTAAATATTAATTAATTAAAGAGTCAAGAAATATCTGCGGCAGGAAATTATATAAAGCCAGATGCCATGACCCCGTGGAGTGATACCGCATGGGAAACACGTCAAAAGTGGTATTTACGCCTTCTTTTAGCCGTGATTCTGTATCCAGCATGGAGCGGTAATCCGCGATTTGACCTGAAAGTGCAAAATCATAGCTGCCGCTGGTTGTGTAGAAACAATGGATGGGGTAATCTTTCATGCTGTCCGTCTGTATGGTTTCCTGCAAATAGGCTCCGTCTGTCCGGCTGCCGCTGAATGCGCCAAACCATGAAAAGTAATCCAAACTGCCGCACAGGGCAGAGTGGAGTGTTGTTACAGCTCCTCTGGATAATCCGGCAAAAGCCCGGTGGTCCCTGCTGGCGGTAAAGCCATCCGTATCACAGCTTTCGGCATAGGTGGAATAAGTGCCTTCCACTGCCGGCATAAGGTCATTTCGCAATTCGTCCTGAAAGGAATAAGTGAGCTGGTCCAAATCACCGGCGCAGTCGTCTTCTACATAGAAGCTGGGTGTTACGATAATCATAGGCCCGATAATGCCATCCGCCGTCATCCGGTCCACCATAAGTTTGTTATAGGCATTTTTCTCCAGCCAGTAGGATTCGTCATCACCGGTCCCGTGCATCAGGTAAAATATGTTATAAGATTTCTCAGGATCATAGCCGAAGGGCAGATATACATATGCGCTTTTTGTTACCGTTCTGTGATCGGTGGCATAGGCTTTGGTCTGGTAATCGATTTTCTCAAGAGTTCCGGCCTGTTCTTCCGGTGTATGGTCATATACGGAAGGTACTGCCCAGATATTTTTTCCTGCACCTGTCATGTCTTGTTTGTGCAGATATGTATTGATGCCCCAAAAGCAGAGAGAAAATGCTGTGAGAAGAAGTACGGCAGCGGCTGTGCCTTTTGGTACAGACCGGAGGGACAAAACTCTGCGTTTGGGCAGCCAGACTGCGGTACCGGATATCAGGGCTGTAATTGCGGCGGCAGCCTGCACCAGATAACGTTTATCTATAGGGGTGACTCCCAGAAAACAGGTACAGAACAATAAAATAACACTGCCGATGGCTGCTGGGAGAAATAAATAGGAAACATGACTCTTCCATGCACAATAGGCAGTCAAACATAGTATAGATTCAACGAAACAAATATTCAGAGCGGAAACCATTTCTTTCAGCAGTAGCTGTTCTATTATAATATAAATCCCTGCCAGAAGTATTACGGTAAAGGCAATTGTCGTAAGTTTCTGTAAAATAATATTTCTGTCTTTCATACTTTCTTATTTTTCCTTTCAATGAAATAGTACATAGACATTGTATCACAAACCGCCGCGGTATGCTGTTGCTGGCAAAAGTGACCGCATTTTTGGCATAATCGGATTGTAAATGTCATTTTTGCCTGATTTTTGGTCAAAATTGCCTGAAACGTGCACGGCCGTGCTTTCCTGCTACAATGGGCACAAGGTAGGAAAACCAAAGCAAAAAGGAGGAAAAAGGAAATGAAACAAAGTGCAGAAAAACGCTGGCGGTGCCTGACAACCGTTACTGCTTCGTTAATGGCAGTTGCTGTGGGCGGGGGTTCTATTGCAAATGCCAGAGCAGATTTTATTAATTCGCGGCTGGGGACGACCGGGTATCGGATGGAGCAGTCTGAAAGCAGCGGCGACGGTATCTATTACGATTCCGAATTTGACAGTCTGGAAGAACTGGTACAGGCAAAAGAAGAACTGGCCGCAGAGATTTCCTCGGAGGGATCTGTTTTGTTCAAAAATGAGAATCAGGCTCTTCCGTTAAATAAAGAATCGGAGAAAGTGACTTTATGGGGGCTGAACAGCCATCTGCCCGGGCTGGCAGGATTGATCGGGTCCTCTGTTGTGGCAGATGCAGAGCATGGACAGACCGCCTATGGAATTGAGGAGGCTATGGAGGAGAGGGGCTTTCAGGTAAATGAGAGTATGAAAGCATTTTACGCAAGTGATGTATGTGCGCCTTATTACCGCAAGGCATCCTTCTTCGGAAATGAAGTTCCGGGACACAGCCTTTCACCTGCCTTTGCAGCATCTTATAAAGAGGCAGACAGCTATTTAGTAGGAGAGGCACCGGGCAGTCTGTACACGGATGATGTGCTGGCATCTGCCAAAGACACGACGGCGGTCGTTGTTTTATCACGTGACAGTTCCGAAGCGGCTGACTACAGCATCAATATGAAGGATCCCAATGGGGACAGCTTTGAGCGCCCGCTGGCTATCTCTGCTTATGAGAGGGAAATGATTGCATTGGCAAAGGAAAACAGCAATGGGAAAGTCATTGTCCTGATTAATTCGGATATGCCTATGGAAATTGAAGAACTGAAACAGGATCAGGACATTGACTCCATCCTTTGGACAGGACTGCCGGGAATGAATGGATTTCTGGGGGTATGCGATGTGCTTTCAGGGGATGTGAATCCATCGGGTCATATTTCTGATACCTATGCATCCAATGTTACCTCTTCCCCGTCTATGAACAATTTCGGCCTGTATTTATATAGTAACAATTCTACAGCGGGAGCAGACGCAGAGCTTACCGAGACGAATAAAGCAGACTGGTATGTAGTAGAAACAGAAGGGATTTATGTTGGATATAAATATTATGAGACACGTTATGAAGATACAGTTCTCGGACAAGGAAATGCAGATTCACCGGAAGGCGCTTCTACCGGAAACGCATGGAGTTATGAGGATGAAGTCACCTATCCCTTCGGTTACGGACTCTCTTATACAAAATTTGAGCAGAAGCTGGAGTCGGTTGATGTATCCATAGGCGGAGAAGGTATGGCAAAAGTTACAGTGACCAATGTCGGCGACGTGGCTGGCAAGGACGTGGCACAGCTTTATGTCCAGACTCCGTATACGGAAAATGGCGTAGAAAAGGCAGCCGTACAGCTTTTGGATTTTGGAAAAACGAAGGTGCTGGAACCGGGTGAATCCGAGACGCTGGAGATCACTTTTGACCCGCAGTATCTGGCAAGTTATGACGAAGATGCCGTGAAAGCAAATGGCACACAGGGTGCATGGGTTCTGGATGAAGGAGAATATTATTTTACCGTCGGGAATGGCGCCCATGAGGCATTGAACAACATTCTGGCGGATAAAACCGGAACAACGGATAATTTGACCCGGATAACTACGGATGAGACAATAAAAAAAGAAAATGTTGTAAAGGTATCGCTGCAGGAAGATCAGGAGACATATTCCGTGAATGTGGAGAACACACTTCAGGATGCGGATATTAATAAACAGATTCCGGATGCGGCAGAATATACAACCAGAACAGACTGGTCAAAAGGCTGGAAAAGTGTAGAAGGACTGACTCCTACCGAGGAAATGATGAAGGGTCTGACGAATTCTACATATGAACTTACCGAAAATGGCAGTGCGGGTGATGTGACATGGGGTGCAGATAACGGACTGCGTGCCGTAGATTTTATTATCACGGATAATGACGGAAACTATCAGGGGGTACTGCCGCTGTCAGATCCTAAGTGGGATGAGCTTCTGGATCAGCTAACTATGGAGGAAGCAGCAAATTTCCTCGAAAAAGCCGGAGACAAGAATTTTGAAAAATTAGATTCCATTGGCCTGACAGAAGCGATTTGGTATGATGGCCCAATCGGTTTCAGCTATGACCAGATCGCAGGTTATAAGACCAGGTGGACAGATGCGAATAAAGATGAGCCGACTTATGTGCCAGAGGATAATCCTTACGCACAGTATTCCATGAGTTCTATGCCTACAGAACCTGTTGTTGCGGCAACATTTAACAAGGAACTTGCAGAAAGAGAAGGCGAATTGTTCGGGGAAGACGGTCTCTGGGCGAATGTGAACTCTATTGCAGGACCGGGACTGAATCTGCACCGGTCTCCTTACTGCTCCAGAAACCATGAGTACTATTCAGAGGATGCAATGCTGACAAACCTGTTAGGGCAGGCGGTGTGCAGGGGCGGACAAAGTAAGGGAATAATGATGATGCCAAAGCATTATGCATTTAACCATCAGGAACTGAATCGTTCCGGTACGTCGACATTCTTTACAGAACAGGCTGCAAGGGAAAACGAGTTGCGGTGTTTCCAGGGTGTCATGTCCAACAATTATGCACAGGGCGTAATGACTGGTTTCAACCGCGCAGGCTCTGTTTTCTCCGGGGCCCATGCAGGGCTGCAGATGCAGATTGCACGTGAGGAATGGGGATATGAAGGCTATACCGTAACCGATATGGTCAATGGTGCGGATTACATGAACTGGAGAGACAATGTATTTGGAGGCGGCGGCGGGTGCCTGACAACTTCCGCATATGAAACCTCGGAGATTGGCTCCATGACTTCCAAAGAGAATCTGGAACTGATTGCAGGGGATGCAGCTTTCCAGCAGAGAATGAAAGATAATATAAAATATTTTGTCTACAATACCGTGAAAAGCAATACCATGAATTCGATTACAAGCTCTACCCGTTATGTAAAGGTTATGACCTGGTGGCAGGGAACACTGCTGGGAGTGCAGATTGCTTTCGGTTTACTGACAGTCGTGTTTGCTTTCTTGTTTTTCAAAGCTTCTGTACAAAAAGGTAAGAAAAAGGAGGAGATCGTAAATGAAATATCTGGAGAATAAAGCAATTGGTTTTTATTTCAGTATTTTGGGAGCTGTACTGGCGCTGGCAGGTATCATTATATACCGGCAGGCCAAAAATACAGAACCCCTTATTGTGACACTGCTGGCAGTAGTTGTTTTGCTTCAGGCCGCCGCAGTTGTGTTTCTGGTATTTGTAAGAGGGAGGAAAGCGGTGAATCTGGTGATAATGGCTGATGCCGTTCTTGTGGCAGCCGCGCTTGTGTTAAGCTTCCGTACACAGGTAGATGCCCTTGGTTATGTAGTATCCGGGCTGTACGGATTTGAGACAGTGAAGTCTTACGTATTTTCAGCAGTTTTCATGCTAGTTTCTTTAATCATGTATTGGATTGCGTCTTACCACGGATTTGAAAAAGAAGCAATGTAGTCGTCAAAAAGATATGGTACAATGGTGTCAGGGTTCCGGTTTTGGGGCCCTGACATTTCCTGATTTAACAATGTTACGGCCTGGAGGGGAATATGATTCGGATTGCCATTGTGGAAGATGATAAAAATAGTGTGGATATGTTAGAGGACTATATCGGGCGCTATCAAAAGGAAAAAAAGAGAAAAATCACGACGGAGTATTTCAGGGATGGTCTGGAATTTATCAGCGAGTATAAAGCCTGCTATGACCTGATTTTAATGGATATCGAGATGCCTCATCTGAATGGGCTGGACGCAGCCAGAAAACTGCGTATGATGGACATGCACGTATGCCTGATCTTTATTACAAACATGGCACAGTATGCAATTAACGGGTATGAGGTACAGGCGCTGGATTTCATGGTGAAGCCGGTTGGATATTTTAATTTTTCATTGAAGCTGGACAAAGTCATCCGTATCTGTGACCGGCAGCAGAGTAAATATATATTTATTCCTGCCGACGAGGGGAATATGAAGCTGGATGTGGATGAAATTTTATACATTGAAAGTTATAAGCATTATTTGTTCCTGCATACAGAACGCGGAGAATTTAAAATCCGGAGTACTATGTCGGATTTTATGGAAAAACTGCCTGAGGACAGGTTCGGCTGCTGCAGTAAATCTTATTGTGTGAACATGGGCTGTATCACCTGCTTTCGGAGTGAATTTGTGAAAGTGAATGATGTGGAGCTTAGAATCTCACGTACCTATAAGAAATCCTTTCTTGACAAGATGACAACCTATATAAACAGAGGAGGATATTAAACATGTTTATTTTACAGGTGTTAGGAATAAACTCAGAACATCTCATCAATATCACCTGCTTTATTCTGCAGTTATTGCTGGCGGAGTTTCTCTTTTTCTGCCATATGGAAAAAAGAAAGCATTTTATATTGCGTTTGACGGGCGGCGGTGTGCTTTTTTATCTGTTATCTGTGTTAGGGCCTGCTTTCGTAATGCAGTATTATACCGGATTCCGGACCATACTGATTCTTCTGTTTTTACTGCTCTATATGTTCTTGTGTTTTAAGCGTTCTTTTGCAGATATTTTATTCTGCACTATAGGGGCATTTACAGTGCAGAATCTTGCCAATAACCTGAATGTCATATTCTGTGGATTGATTGGAACTACATTCCAGATGGTCTCATGGGAAATGTTCCTCGTCTTCGGAATCGTCTATCTTGTTTGTTATTTTTGCTGTGTCAAAAGAATCGAGAATCTTCCGGACATCAGCACGGACAGGAAAAAAATTCTGGCAATGACCTTTATGGCTTTAATTGTGTGCTGGGTTCTGCAGGACAGGCTGATCAAAGAAGGACTGGATTTGATGGTAGTCTGCCGCGCACCGTTTGTATTCTGCTGTATCTTAAGCCTGTTCGTGCAATTTGGATTTTTAGAACAGTTCCGGCTGGGTGAGGAAAAAGCAGCTTTGGAACAACTGCTGAAAGAAAATGAAAAGCAATATAACCTGTCCCGCCAGACAGTAGAAATCATTAATATGAAGTGCCATGATTTGAAGCATCGTATCTTAGAGTTAGAGAGTAAAGAAAGTACAGACAAGTCCCAACTGGAGGAAATCCGGCAGGCAGTGGATATATATGACGGACTGGCAAAGACAGGCTGCAGACCGCTCGATATCATTTTATCTGAGAAAAATCTGCTGTGTGAGAGATATCATATCAAGTTTTCCTATATGGTAGACGGAACAAAATTGGAGCACATCAGCCCCGGCGATATCGCGGCTATTTTCGGCAATGCCCTAGATAATGCCATAGAATGTGCCAGAAACCTACCCGATGAAAAGAGAGTTATCAGCCTGATCGGCTATGCACGGAAGGACGTGCTGGGGATACATATAGAAAATTACTGTGAAGAAGAGCTGCGTTTTCAGAACGGACTTCCGCTGAGTACAAAAGGCGATGCCAATTATCACGGATTCGGACTCAAAAGTATCCGGCATGTGGTAGAAAAATATGGCGGGAATATTGTAGTGAGTTTTGAGGATAGAATTTTTAGCCTGGATACCATATTCCCGTATTGAAAAGAGTAGAGCAGAATCCGGTAATATGTTGGAATTATGGAAGGTTGATATTAGTAGTTTTCTAAGAATCGGGGAAAAATACAAAACAGGGGCAGATGAGAAAAACCTGTATTGCTTTTAACGGAAGAAATACCAATTAGAATTTGAGGTGTAGATTATGACTGAAAGAGAAAAAATGTTAGCGGGACAAATTTATGATTGTGGTGATCCGGAATTGCTGGAACAGTGGCACAAGGCGAAGGATTTGATAAGGATTTATAACAATTCCAATTCTGTTGACATAAAGAGAAAAGAAGAAATTTTAAATGAACTATTGGGAGGAAGAGGCAAAAACCTTTGGATAACTGCCCCGTTTTTTGTAGACTATGGAAATAATATTTATTTTGGAAACAATTGTGAAGTAAATATGAATTGTACGTTTTTAGATGACAATATTATCCGCATAGGAGACAATGCACTCATTGCTCCCAATGTACAGATATATACAGCATTTCACCCGACAAATGCGCTTGACCGTTTTGGGGAACCCAGAGAGGATGGTTCATTTGAGTTCTGTAAAACGCAGACAGCACCGGTTACGATAGGAAATAATGTCTGGATTGGCGGCGGGGCCATTATTATGCCCGGCATTACAATAGGAGATAATGTGGTAATTGGTGCGGGGAGTATCGTTACAAAAGATATCCCGGATAATACAATAGCATATGGAAATCCCTGCCGTGTTGTGAGGCAGAATAAATAAACCTTTAGAAGAAGCAATATACACAGAATAACCATTGATGAAAGGGTTGAAATTGATAATGGAATATTCATTTTTGCAGCAAATCTGTTACTTAATTTTATTATTTTTTGTATTTTCAGTATTAGGCTGGTGTATGGAAGTGGTTCTTAAATACATACAATATCATCATTTTATAAATCGGGGGTTTTTGATTGGCCCCTATTGTCCAATTTATGGTTCTGGTATTGTATTTATTACAGTAATAGTAAGTATATTATCTGGTGTGGAGTCATCTGTCGGAACAACATTCAGTATTTCCTTTATTGGCTGTGGAATTTTGGAATATGCCGTCAGTTATTATCTGGAAAAGAGGTTTCATGCCAGATGGTGGGATTATAGTACAAAACCAATGAATCTTCATGGACGTATCTGGATTGGGAATCTGATTCTGTTTGGAATCGGGGGCACATTGGTGATTGAGGTAATCAATCCAATTATGTATTCCCTGTTTGACAGGATTCCAGTGAGAGGCTTATATACGCTGACCATTATAATTATACTTGTTATGTCTGCAGATTATCTGACCTCTCATTTTGTCATGAAGTTTGTGAAAAGCAGTGTAGAAAATAGTGAAGCTGACAATACGGAGAGTATAAGCAAAGAAATTAAGCTTCTTATGAGCAATAAATCGATTTTTTATAAGAGAATTGCAGATGCGTATCCAGATGTCATCTACCGGACTGACCGTATCAATCAAAGACTGCAGGAAATTAAAGAGGAAGTGGAACGTATCCAGCAAGAAACGGCCGATAATCTGGACCGCATTAAGCAGGAGGTAACATATAGTTTTGAGTTGATGAAAGTAACACCCGCTCAAATACAAGAGGAAATTATAGAGAAACAAGACCAGCTAATTTTACATCTGGAAAAGGATACTGTAGATAATAAAGAGATAGCGGAATTGCAAAAAGAGATTCAGGAGAAGAAACAGTATCTGGAAGACCGGAAAAAATTATACCGTGTAAGATAATGAAACAAGAAAGTAGAAGCAGCCGAGCAATGTTTTAAAGATCAATCGGTTAATATCATTTGATCAGAGAAATCCGAGAGATTGACCAAACCCTCTAACATCCCGTGATTTGCGGTTTCTAATTGAAGGTTATCTTCGTAGGTGTTTTTAAGCCGCCGGTATAAATCGCTCCCCTCGTCTGACAATAGAAATACACCAGAGCTTGCAGATACAGAGTGTCCACAGGTTACCTGCCTGAGAAATCCTGCTCTTGGAAGAGAACTGACCTGCAAGATAGAAAAGACAGATAATGCGACCGTCGCAGGCGCGAGTTTCGCAAGCGAAACTCTATTTTATAATATTGCCTTTTGCAGGTTATTTATCTCATCCTCCGTTAAAATAATCACGACTGCTTTCACTTGTTCCAGAGGAATATTATTAGCCAGCATTCTTTTTACAATCTCGGTTTCATTTTCTTTAGCAGCTTTTTTCGTGGCTTTTTCAGTGGCCTCTTTCGCCCTCTTAGCCGCTTTCTTAACGGCCTTCTCAGCGGCCTCTATCCGGGGCACCTTCACCCCATAGGCAGCAAAAGACTTGTCTGAAAAATGCTCAGCCAGATACTTTGCCGCAATGTCTTTGTTTTGATACGCAACATGACTTTCTTCTGACATAAATGTCCTCCTTCTTTCCGGTGGAGATGCCAGATGCCACATTAGATGTACTCTTCTATTTTTTATTATATACGCAGTTCCGTACTGTTTCAATCTAGTATTACCATACAAAAGGTCCAAATTTGTATATCCTGCATCAAATTGAAGCAGGAGGCCAGTATATTACTGTTCAGACCGTGCTGTACACAGTAACAGATGTGACAGTAAACTAAATGAAAAATTGTATAGATGCTTGATAATATTTCGGTGTGCCGATATAATGAAAATACATACAATTATTACGTGCAGACAATTGTAAAAAGGTAAGGTGGCGAATATGATACTTGATGATCTTTTGAAGAAACAGAATATGACAAAATACAGACTTGCTGTAGAGGCCGGAATTCCCCATACCACATTGAATGATATTTTCAGTGGGAAAACTAAATTGGAAAAATGTAGTGCCGAGACAGTATATAAAATAGCAAAAGCACTGTCTGTTCCCATGGAACTGCTAACATCAGCCGCTATCCGGCAGACAGAAAGAGAGCGTGCTTATGAATATGGTTTGCCGGAATATTTGCAGCATGATCTGGATGCCTACAAGAACGGATTGAAAGAAGACTCGGATCTGCTCGATTGTTTTTGGGGGGAGTTATATGGAAGTATCAATGCGGCAGAGATTGATGACGGAGCTATTACAAAAGAACATGCCGATTTTTTGCGAAAAAAATATCTTTTTGGAGGAAATAAATGACAAATAAAATAGATTTTACAGAATGCAGACGGATACTTGGGAAAGTCTATAATGGTGCAAATGGGAAAAAGATTGCCGTTGAATACAAAGGTAACCAATATATGTTAAAGTTTCCGCCTTCCGGGGCCGCAAAACCAACGGAGCTATCCTACACAAACAGTTGTATCAGTGAACATATTGCAAGCAGTATCTTTAATATGCTGGGCATCCCGGCGCAGGAGACTATGCTGGGCACCTTTGTTGTGGGGGGGAAAACAAAAATAGTATGTGCCTGCAAAGATTTTACAGCCGATGGCCGCCGGTTATTTGACTTTTGTTCTATCAAGAATACAGTTTTGGAATCGGAATCGGGAGGAACTGGAACAGAACTTTCGGATATAATTGATACAATTGAAAAACAACAATATGTATCCCCAAAAGAATTACTTAAATATTTTTGGGATGTTTTTGTGACAGATGCATTACTTGGAAACTTTGACCGCCATAATGGAAACTGGGGCCTTCTTTTTGATGATACTGCCGGAAAAGCAGAACCATCACCGGTTTATGACTGCGGAAGCTGCCTGTTGCCACAAGCAGATGAAAATATTATGAAACATGTGTTAGAAAATGAAGATATTTTGAATGCCAGAGTATTTCAATTTCCAACTTCCGCTGTAAAACAAAATGGCAGGAAACTTAACTATTATGATTTCCTGATATCGGCAGAAAATTCAGACTGTAATAAAGCACTGCAAAGAATCGTTCCTAAAATAAATATGGGACAAATTAAAAAGTTTATTGAGGAAGTTCCCTATATTTCAGATTTGCAAAGAGAGTTTTATAAATATTACATTACTGCGAGATATGAGAAAATTTTGAAACCAGCATTGGACATAGTACAATCTGTCTGCCCAAAATAGCAGAGCAGGGCGGGAATTGAAAGTAGGTTCCTGCCCCTTTCACAATCAATGGATAATAGATACAGATCAGAGAGGATAAAATCAACCTATGAATATTTATAGCATTATGGGGATTATGCTGGCCGGTATCGTAGTAATATACGCATACTTTTACATAAAACGAATCCTCGCATTTTGGGGCGTAAATATGACCCGCAGAAGTTCCAGAGTTATTTGTTTATGTATTGCGGCGGCAGTTGCAGCTGGATGTTTAAATGTGTGGAGCATAACAACCATGATCATTCTGCATATAATGGCCCTGTCAGTAATCTGTGATCTAATTTTTATGATTTTCAGGAAAGTATATAGAAAGCAGGATAGTCGGATTGAAAAAAGGATCCTGTCTGTTTATAGGTGTGGGCTGATTCCCGTCATTATTACCGCAATCCTTTTGGCATATGGCTTCTATAATATGTGCCACGTTGTAAAAACAGAGTATCATGTCACAACAGAGAAAAAACTGAATGATTATAAAATAGCCCTGATCACGGATACCCACTATGGAACTATCCAGAATCCGGAAATATTGAAGAAAGCCGTAGAAGAACTGAATCAGGAAGATTTAGATATGGTGATTCTGGGCGGCGACATTGTGGAAGAGGATACTTCCAAAGAAAAAATGCAGGAGGCCTTTCAGGTACTGGGAGGAATAAAAACCTCATATGGTATTTATTATGTCTATGGAAATCATGACAGGCAGCCGTATACGGAAAATCGTACTTACACAGATGAAGAACTTACAGCGGCTATAGAAAGAAACCATATCACCATTCTTAAGGATTCCTATGTGGAAATAAGCGAAGAGCTCATCCTTGCCGGACGGGAAGATTTCTTGTGGAGTTATGCTTATGGCAGAAAATCTATGGAAGAAATCTTACAGGGTGCTGACCGGGACCATTACATTATTACAGCCGACCACCAGCCGGCACAGTCAGAAGAAAATGCTGCACAGGGAGTAGACTTGCAAGTATCCGGGCATACCCATGCCGGACAGATCTGGCCGGTAGGACTTTTGTCAGAATTGACCGGGGTCCTTAATTATGGGGAATACCAAGAGGGAAACTGCAAAGTAATTGTTTCTTCCGGATTTACAGGGTGGGGTTATCCCTTTCGGACAGAAGGACATTGTGAGTATGTCATACTAAAACTAACAGGAACAGGCCATTAAATACGTTTGTTAAGAAAACGTGCAGAATTGCAAACAAAACCAGATAGATTATTCTTCTGTATTATTCTATGATATAGGTATCACACGGAAGGAGAGAAAAATATGGATTTAGGAAATAGTTTATTTCATGCACGAAAGAAAAGTGGTTTATCACAGGAAGATGTAGCCGAAAAATTAGGCGTGAGCAGACAGACAATATCGAAGTGGGAGACGAATGAAACACTTCCGGACGTCCATCAGGCTAAGAAAATGTCGTCACTCTATCACACAACTTTGGACGAACTGATTACATTTGATATTGATCTGAAGGAGATCGAGCAGGTGATTGAGCAGTCGAATCCAAAACTGGAAGCAAAAATCGACTGGACCAGTGCATGGGGGAAGAAATATCCGATTCTGCTCCAGTATCAGGAGCAGGTAAATGTACCTGCCTATGCAGTTAAATTAAAAAGGATGCTCGATGACCTGAAAAAAGAATACGGATATAATGATTTGGATGCTTTTCTTGTTCTGAAAGATATCTTAGGGAAAATGTGGAAGGAAAGATAAGCATATGTGCCAATATGCTTAAGCTTTCAGATGATTCCATCACTCTGATTCCAGAAGGCTTTCTATGAATAATTCTGCTTCTGAGTAAAGCACCGCATTTCCGGCCATTGTAATCCGTTCCCCATACTGTTTGCAATAAAGTGTGCCGCCGCGTTCGGATGCCTGACGTGCTATGATATTTTCTTTATGCAGCTTTTCTGCCCATAATGGCACAATATGGCAATGCCCGGAGCCGCAGACCGCGTCTTCGGGGACA
The DNA here is from genome assembly GCF_003479085.1 of Clostridium sp. AF19-22AC. Taxonomy (NCBI): domain Bacteria; kingdom Bacillati; phylum Bacillota; class Clostridia; order Eubacteriales; family Clostridiaceae; genus Clostridium; species Clostridium sp. AF19-22AC. The sequence continues at coordinate 55,077 of NZ_QUGN01000014.1, forward strand.
GCCATTTTGGGAGCAAATGAACGGCTGACACAGTCATATTTTTTACCTTTTGCGGTAATATGAAGCAAAAGACCGTCAAGACCAGCTATTTTTGCCTGATTAGGCTTGACGGCATAAATGTACTCTTCCCTGTCGAGTACGCAGATTAAATCACGGCCTTTCCATGCTTCAACAGGGCGTACTCCAATGGCGGCCTCCATTTCATCTGTAACCTCCACCTGCTTCAGGTTATAGGCCGGGAAATCCATTTCGTAAAGATCTTCAATCCGTTTTACCATTAATTGTCCGCCTTTTGTGTGGAATGTGATTTCCTGCTTATCTTTTTCATAAAAGCGGAATAAAACAAAAGCCGTCCCAAGGGTAGCATGACCACAAAGATCGATCTCACCACCGGGCGTGAACCAGCGTAAATGATAACCATCCGGTTCTTTCAGCGTAAAAGCGGTTTCGGAAAGATTATTTTCTATCGCAATCTTCTGCATGAGCCTGTCCGGCAGATATTTATCTAAAACACAAACTCCTGCGGGATTCCCCTCAAATAAGTTATCCGCAAAAGCGTCTGCTACATAATATTTCATTTCTTTTCTACCTCCATAAATCAAGAAAATATTTGTTTGCTTTGGAATTGACTTTATTATATCTTTCACAATATAATAAGTAAAACGAATTATTCTAATACTTACATTAGGAAAGGCGATTTGTCAGGATGAACAGATATATTGCATTACAAAAGATAATTGAGCTGGGAAGTTTTACAAAAGCGGCTGAAGCTCTTGGTTATACACAGTCTTCCATCAGCCAGATGATAGCGTCACTTGAAAATGAACTTGCAATCAAGCTGCTCACCCGTTCCCGCACAGGTGTTAAGTTAACGCTGGAAGGAGCCGAACTGTATCCTTTTATTGAGCGCAGCATTATCCAGTACCGCGCCATGCAGGAAAAGGCGCATGAGATCAGGGGACTGGAAACAGGTATTATTCGTGTCGGCACGATATCAAGCATAACGTGTCACTGGATGCCCCGGCTCATCAAAGAGTTTCAGGAAAAATACCCCCACGTGCAGTTCCTTTTTCATCAGGGAGACTATACCTCTATTCCGGAATGGATCAGGACAGGCGCCGTTGATTTTGGATTCGTCGCGCCGGCCGCGGTTACGGATCTGACGACCATCCCGATTAAGGATGGAGAGATGCTTGCGGTTCTGCCGCAAAACCACATTCTGGCAGACCGGAACAGAATTGCACTGGAAGATTTGGCTCCGGAGCCGTTCATCCTGCTCGAAGAGGGTCAGTTTAATGAACCACTGAATGCCTTTCATGAGAAAGGTCTGGAACCGAATATTAAATATACAATCCATGATGATTACGCGATAATGACAATGGCCGAAGCCGGGCTGGGTGTCAGTATTTTAGCCGGGCTTATGCTGCGGCGGACCAATTTTAACATTGTCTGCCTGCCGATTGACCCGCCAATCTTCCGGACCCTCGCAATCGCGTATAAAGATAAGGACAGCCTGCCGATCGCGAGCAAATATTTTATCGAGTTCCTGAAAGAGAATAAAGACAAGCTTCCTTAAAATAGACTATACATAACCCGTTTGCTGACACAACAATTCCTGTAGAGCACAGCCCGTGTATGGCACATGTATTTTCCTACAAGTTCTTTCTATACTCTACAGGTGTTATATTATAATACGTTTTAAAAGAACGGTAAAAACTGCTCAAATCTGAATATCCAACCCTCTCCATAATTTCTGCAATCGAAATATCCGGATTATGAAGTAAATCTGCAGCCTTATGCAGCTTTAGTTCACGAATCATCTCACTGAAATTCATCCCTGTATTGTCTTTAATAATACGGGCCATCTGGCGCTCACTGTAGTTAAAAAATTCCGCCAGTTCCGAAAGTGTCAGATGTGTATAATTTGACTGAATATAGTTTAAAATGTACATCAGGTTCTCGTCCATCTTCTGTCCGTCTTTTGACGGCAGTATGACATTCTGTTCATGATTCCTCAATAAAGTAACGAAAAAGGAGTTTAATAAAGAATTCATCATCCGGTCTTTGTACTTATACTTATGAGAATATTCGTCTGTCATAAAATGAATAAAACTTTGCAAATGCGTATCACCATTAGTCTGGAAAAGCAGATATGAATTCTTCTCATTTGCATAGAGCGCATGTGAAAAAAAGTTTGATAATACGTCTTTATCGGTTAACAGGCCAAGAAAAGATGTGTCAAACGTGCTGGTCCGGATGAGAAAGTTGTAAACGACCGCCGTATCCGAAAAGGCGCTGACTGCATGTGTTACGTTAGGCGCAATGACGCAGATATCCCCTTCCTTGAGTGTTATAGAAGAGTCCTCAAAGTAATTAGTACATGATCCAGACATGATATATACTAATTCGAAAAACTTCTGACGATGGTACAATGCCGGAAGGTAACGGACATGCTGGTATATTGCGATGTCCTCATTACTGCGAAAAAAAGATTTTTCCAGCAGGTCTGTATCTAAAGGGATATTCATCAAATGGAGCAAATCCATATGAACAGTATCAGAAATGGAGGCCAGATCCTGTTCTGTCATTGGGTTCTGCAGGTTTAGCTCCGGATATTTCATATACAAGCTTTTCAGCTGCTGCTCAACTTCTTTCATTTCATCTATTGCCATGACGTGACTCCTCCTTATATGGTCAGTAACAGTATAACAGATAAAAGAAATTTGTGGATACTAAATGTTGGCGATGTCAGATAATGCAAATGTAGTTGTCTTTTTATACAAATGCTAATAAAGAAAAACCATGATAAGGTTGATATAAATCAAAGTAAATTAAACCAAAGCAAAGTGAAGGGAGAAAGATGATGGGAAACGCAAGTAAACTAACATTCAAAAACAGGCTGGGGTATGGCTTAGGAGAACTGCCGGGGACAATGAATTCGATTCTGGCTGCATTCCTGACTATGTTCTACACAGATAATGTGGGGATGGCTGCGGGGGCAGTAGGTACCATGTTTTTCATTTCAAAGTTATTCGATGGAATCACAGATTTAATAGCAGGCTGCCTGATTGATAAAACGAAAACTAAATGGGGAAAGGCAAGACCGTGGCTGCTATGGCTTTCTGTTCCGATTGGCTTGTCAGCAATTCTGATTTTTATGGTTCCGCAAAATGCATCCGGGACAGCAAAGATGATTTATGCGTTTGTTACATATAACCTATTTACCTCCATTCTTTATACACTTGTCGGCGTGGCTAAAGCAGCGTTGATGCCGCTTATGACACAGGACGGCGTTCAAAGAGGTGCACTGGCAAAATATTCACTCATATTTGGGCTTGGCGGGGCAATTTTAGGGACAGCAGCAACATTTCCTCTAATTAATCTTTTTGGCGGAGACATCACTGCATGGAGAATCTTGTTTACGATTTATGGCGCTGTTACAACTATAGGACTTCTGTTAGCTTTCGCATTTACTAAGGAAAATGTACAGTCTGTAGAATCAGTAGTAAAAAAAGATACGGAAGAAAAAATGTCATTTACAGAAGGAATCAAAAATTTCTTTCAAAATAAATATTTTATTTTTGCATTAGCAATGACTATAGTAGTGAATTTCTCTGTTCAGATAAACTCAAGTTCCCAGACTTACTTCTATACATATGCAATGAACGACGCAATGTTAATGACTTCTCTCAGCATGGTGAGTTTAATTCCAACAGTACTGGGAATCGTTTTTCTCGCAGGACCGAGTTTGAAATTCTTTGGAAAGAAAAGAAGTGTATATGTGGGTGCAGCGGGACAGATTGTTGGCTATGTCCTTAGGGGAATTGCCGTTTCAGCCACGAACATTCCGCTCTTAGTGGCAGGAACGATTATTTGCGGACTTGCTACCGGCCCGCTTTCAGTCCCGGTCAATACATTATCTGCAGATGCTGTAGATTACGGTGAGTATCTGACAAACAAACGAATTGAAGGAATCGGGTCTGCAGTTGTTTCGTTTTCCCAGAAAGTATGCTCAGGATTAGCGGCAGGCTGTGTCGGATGGATTCTGGCACTGACAGGATATGTGGCAAACGGAGTACAGAGTCAGGCAACCATCTTCGGGATTACGGCAATGTTCGCATGGCTTCCGGCAATTATGCTTATTGTAGTCATCATCTGTTTTAAGTTCATCTACCACTATGACAAAGAAGAACCTGTGGTTATGGCCGAACTGGAAAAGAGAAAAAAAGAAAATAGTAAATAATCATACAGTTTTTAAGATGGAGGGACAATATGTCTATTAAATTTAATAACACCCACAATCCAATCCTGCCATTGGAATATCACATTCCCGACAGTGAGGGGCATGTGATGCCGGATGGAAGACTCTATATCTATGGAAGTTTTGATGACCGTGGGGATATCTATTGCAGTGAAAAATACCATGTAGTTTCAACTGCTGACATGAAGGAGTGGACGCTCCATGATATTTCATTTGAAGGAAAGGATGTACCCTGGTTTGATGATCCGGATGCGCCCAAATATCTGGGGATTGACTGGTCATGTCCGACTCCGTTTATCCGGAAAATGCTGGAGAACATGGATATGGCCGGGGAGAAAGAAAAGTTTGAATCAAAGGAAGATGAAGTAAGGCCGCCGCTTCTTTTTGCACCGGACTGTATCTTCCGGAACGGAAAATATTATCTGTATTTCTGCATGCCGGACGACAGTGAAGGCGTGGCAGTGTCAGATTCCCCGGAAGGACCGTTCGTGAATCCGGTTCAATTGCCCTGTGGGGGGGATTGATCCCGCCGTCTTTATGGATGATGACGGGCAGGCATATTTTTACTGGGGGCAATTATTCTCACATGGCGTGAAAATGAACACGGATATGGTATCCTTTGATGCTGACACAATTATAGATGACTTAGTTACAGAGGAAGAACACTTCTTTCATGAAGGATCCTCCATGCGTAAGATCGGCGATACCTACTACTATGTTTATGCAGATATGGAACGCGGGAAACCGACTTCACTGGGCTATGCTACGGGCAAATCACCGCTGGGACCATTTACATATCAGGGAATAATCATTGATAATGACGGCTGTGACCCGGCCAGTTGGAATAATCATGGTTCTATCGAATGCGTGAATGGACAGTGGTATGTATTTTACCACCGGTGCAGCAGAGGTGTGCAGCAATATCGGAGACTCTGCATCGAGCCAATCACAATCAATGCCGATGGAACGATTGATGAGGTGAAGATGACTTCTCAGGGCCCCGGTGAACCATTTGGAGCCGGAGAAATCATTTATGGATATCAGGCGTGCGGACTAAGCGGAAGTGTGTATATTGATACGGATGGACAGGGAAGTGAACATCTGGCCCATATTGCAGAGGGTGACCGTGCAGTTTTCCGATATGTAAAAAGCGAACCTGGTTTTACAAACATCGTCATTGAGGCGGAAGGAACCGGAGAGATTGAAGTGCTTCTGGATGGAAACTGCGTTGGAAATGTGCGGATTACAGAAAGCGGCAAAACAGAGGCCCCGGTTGTTAGAACCAGCGGCGATAAGATAGAAGCAGAACTTCATTTCCTCAAAGCACAGGAACTGCATATAAAAAGCATTATATTTCACGAAGCGAAAGAATAGGCACAAGGGGTATGGCGAAAAGATGAGTGAACTAAAACAGTGGATTACGAATGGCAGTAAAACTCCATTTTATGCAAGAAAAACAGCAAAGGTTTCAAAAGAAGTCAAAAAAGCTACGGCAAAGGTATGCGGATTAGGCCAGTTTAACTTCTATATAAATGGGGAAAAGGTGGATGACCATATCCTTGACCCGGGATGGACAGACTATCGTAAAATCATTTTATATGTTACGTTCGATGTTACCTCTTATCTGAAAAGAGGCGAAAATGTAATTGGCGCAGAGGTTGGAAATGGATGGTTTATCAAAGATGACGAACATTACACATTTACATTCCCCGGATTCATGCCGCCCAATCCCAACCCCTATCAGCCCTACGGCAAAAGTCTGGTACTGGCCGTTTCAATGGAGATCGAGTATGAGGACGGCAGCTGGGAAGTCGTTCAAACCGATGACACATGGAAAGTAAAAGAACACATGGTACAGCATTCCAATGTATACGGTTCGGAAACGATAGACGGTTCTAAGGCCCAGAATGGATGGAACAGACAGGACTTTGATGATTCCGGATGGGAACATGCATATATTGTCCCGGCATGTGAAGCACCCGTGGGAAAATTGCAGAACCAGTCCCAGCCCCCGATAAGAATCATTAAGGAATACGAAGGACTTTACCTGCATGATTTCAACAATCGGAAAATATATGATTTTTCACAAAACATGTCCGGCATACTTTCCTTAGAGGTAAAGGGGGAAAAAGGGAAAATCATTAAAATCTATCCGGCTGAAAAACTGACGCCGGAAGGAGATGCTGACCAGATTGCAAAGGAATGGGTTACTGTAGACTCCTGCATTACCTACATAATCGGGCAGGAAAACCAGTGGGAAACCTGTGAGATGAAATTCACCTATTTTGCCGGAAGATATATTGCTGTCGAAGGATTAACTGATGAGGATACTGGCCCGACAGAGATCCGCAATTTAAGGGCATATGCCATTACGAGTGCATATGAACAGAGCGGAACATTTTCCTGTGATGATGAGAGATACAATCAGATTTATCACATGATTGAAAAAACAGTAGAAGCCAATATGGTAAGTGTGCATACGGATTGTCCGACAATCGAACGATTTGCATGGCAGGAACCGAATCACCTGATGGCCCCTTCCATTATGTATATGAAAAACGGGGAAAGCCTGTGGAGAAAATTTCTTCAGGACATGCGTGTGGGACAGCATGCCAAGGAGGATTATTTCTTTGATTTCTCAGGAAATAAGTTCTATCCGGGTGACGGAATGATGCCGGGGCAGGCACCCTGCTATATTCCCAATGTCCTGCCGGTGCCGGGGATGGGCAGTTTCTACGATATCATACCCTGGGGGAGCACATGTATTCTGGGAACATACTGGCATTATATGTTTTACGGGGACCGGTCAATCATTGAAGAAAATTACGATGCCGGATTACGTTACTTTAAGTATCTGAAAACAAAGCTAAATAAAGATGGCTTTATCAACCACGGGCTGGGTGACTGGGGAAACCCGGAAGATGGGGCACTGGCAAGAGAGAATATAGAAACTGCATTTCTTTATGCAGACGCCGTGGTTTTAATTAAATTTGCCGAAATAACCGGCAGAAAACAGGACCTGATTATGCTTCAGCGGGATGCCGCGGACATCCGGGATAATTACAATAAAAAATTGCTTGTACAGCATCCCGAAGGGTTTTGGTGCTACCGGACATGGGACCATCCTGACGAACTATACTTAACACAGGCCGGACAGGCGCTCCCTCTTTACTGGGGGCTGGTTCCGGAAGATAAAGAAGAGGATATTGTAAAGGCATTCCACTATGTATTAGAAGAAAAGGGGGCATTCATTGCCGGAGAAGTCGGACTTCCCTATGTGATTCAGACTGCACGCAGATATGGCATGAACGATTTAATCTGTCAGTATATTCTGAAACCGGAGCATCCGAGCTATTATGCCTTTATACTGGCCGGAGAAACGACACTCGGAGAATACTGGGAAGAGAATCCGCGCAGCCACTGCCATGATATGATGGGACATATCATTGAATGGTACTATAACGGAATCGCAGGAATCATTCCGATAGAGCCCGGTTTTAAGAAAATCGTAATCCGTCCTTATTTACCTGAAACGATGAACGAATTCTGCTGTACCTATCAGACAAAATACGGGGAAATCTCGGTTAAAGTTAAGGCGAAGGGCAATACAGTGGAAGCAGAACTTAAAGTGCCGCAGGAAATTGAATATACTTTTGATGTCAGGAACCTAAAGACCCCGTCTCATCCGCAGGTCGTAAATTGTTGAGATTTTGATCTATGAAATTGCCGGTCAAACAACTGAGAAAAGGAGAAAAAAATGTATAAATCTATAAAACCGGGCCAGATATGGCTTGATACGGAAGGAAAACGAATTCAGGCTCATGGCGGAAGTATCATAGCAGTAGACGATACCTACTATTGGTATGGTGAAAATAAAGAAAAGACAACAGGCCGGGATGATATCTGGCATTGGGGTGTGCGTTGTTATTCATCCAAAGATTTATATAACTGGAAAAATGAAGGGATTATTATACCGCCGGATATCGACGATGAAACATCCCCGCTCCACCCGAAAGCAATGATGGACCGTCCTCATATTGTATTTAACAAGAACACGCAAAAATATACTGCATGGCTTAAAATTATGGGAGAACCACCCTGCTTTGCCGTTTTGACAGCGGATCATATCTTAGGGCCGTATGAGATGGTGAATCCTAAAGTCAATCCATGTGGTATGGCAGTAGGAGATTTCGATATCGGGATAGCGCCCGAAGATCATAAAGCCTATCTCATCAGTGAACGGCCCCACAGCAGTATGTATATTGCAGATTTAAATCAAGACTATACAGAAGCCAGCGGTATGTATTCCGAACACTTCGGACACATTTCACCACCGGAAACAAGAGAGGCTCCGGCACACTTCATACGGAAAGGACTCCATTACATTATTACATCAGGAACTACCGGGTATCATCCAAATCCATCAGAAGTGGCAGTTTCTAAATTATGGCATGGCCCATATACAGTACAGGGCGACCCACATGTAAACGATAAATCACGCACCTCTTTTAATTGCCAGATAACCTCTGTGTTTAAACATCCCAAGAAGAAGGACCTGTATATTGCTTTGGGGGACCGTTGGCTGCCAAATCTGGCGGAAGAGGAGGGGGAAGACTTCTATACCGGTGCGGCATATGCAAGAATACATAAAAAATTTCATGAAATATTTGATCCTGAAATAGAGTTTGTCTTTACAGAAGAAGACGCAAAGGCAATGCGAATAAACTCATCCCTTTCAGATTATGTATGGCTCCCGATACGGTTTGAGGGAGAAAGGGCGTATATTGAGTGGAGGGATGAATGGACGTTAGAAGAATTCGAATAATAATGTTGGAGAGGCGAAGAAAATAAGTAAAAATTTGATGCCCAGTAGCTTGCTACGGGGTCTTTGACTTAACAACAGGTGAATATCAGCAATAAATAAAGCTTGACAAAACTGACACAAGTGTCATATTATAAACATGACACTTGTGTCAGTTTTGTCGTGGAGGTGAATTTAAATGGGTAAAAAATCAGATTTAAAACAGGAATACATTCTTGAACAGGCACAGAGAGTATTTGCACAAAAAGGCTTTAAGGACGTTACTATGAAGGACATTGTAACAGCCTGCAACATTAGCCGCGGTGGCGTCTACCTGTATTTTAACAATACCTCGGAAATTTTTGAAGCTGTACTAAAATTACGCACAAAGACAGAACAAAACCTTTGTACTAGGCAGGCAGAAGGTACTCTCTGTGCAGAGGAGCAAATGAGACAGTTTTTAAACACGCAAAAAAGGGAACTTCTAAATCCGGCTGACAGCCTGATTATTGCTACTTATGAATATCTGTTTGCGCACAGTAAGGTACTTGATAAAGCAGAAATGCAAAACAACTTTAATCATGCGGGCAGCCAGCTGAGGCGAATAATTCAAAGCGGTGTGGATAATGGCGAATTCTCGACAGACCCCGATGCTGCCGCTCAAAATATCGTGCTTTTGTTGGAAGGACTCCGCATTTCCAGTACTGTACTTACGTTAGATGAGGAATTTCTTGAACAGCAAATGGATTATATCCTTTCACAACTAAAGGGAGGCCTGTTGAAATGATAGAGAAAAAGGGCGGCACCGTTTTAAAAATCGCAGCACTTTTTGGTTTTTGCTCTATTGCGGAGTATATAGAATTTCTATATATTCGCACAGACCAAACTATTGTTGCAGACAATATCGGAACAAAACTTTTTTGCATACTCGCAGTCTTCATTGTGCTAAGGCGTTCCCAATTGCGGTTGTCTGATATTGGTTTTCGCACCAAACGAATGCGGCAAAGTATTTTGTCGGGACTGGCCCTTGGCATAATTACCTTCGGGATATCTTATTTTGTTGAAATTTTGATTTTGCGATTACAGGGGCATCATGTTTCTTTACAGTTCTTCGTAAGCAACTTTGCACTCACCGGCGCAACCACGCAGGTTACAGCCACCTTTGCAGCACTGGCCATCTGTGTAGCTGTCAATATTATCAATGTATTAGCGGAAGAAGGTCTGTTTCGCGGTATCATTCTAAAACTCGGGAAAGACTGTTTCGGTTTCTCCAAAGCCAACTGGATACAAGCGGCACTGTTTGGAATGTGGCATATCGTAATGGTGGTGCTTGGTGTATATGACGGACTAATGGAAATTCCTACGGCTGTAATTATGGCAGTCGGATATGTGATATTGGCCGGTATTTTAGGCCTTGAATGGGGATTGTGTGTATCCCTGACTGGCACCCTCTGGGTAGGAATTTCCGAACACTTTTTTAATAATTTCATTGGGAACACACTTCACGTCGTGACAGAAAGCGGAACTGATGAATTACAAATTGCCAGAATTGTACTGTCGAATATACTTTCACTGACAATTGTATTAATTGTTAATCGTTATAAAAAGAAACACCTTCAAAAGACTTGATTTATCAAACACGCTCTGGTCGATATATACAGTTCTGAGAAAAAAATCTTCCTTGAAATCATAAGCTATAAGTCTTATGATGGTTTAATAGAGGAGGAATTATCAAAATGGAAGATAACCAAAAAATACAGCTATTTGAAAAAATGCCTATCTCGAAAGCCGTCATGAAAATGTCGATTCCCACCGTGCTCAGCTCGCTGGTCATGGTGATTTATAATCTGGCAGATACATATTTCGTTGGAATGCTGAATGACCCGGTGCAGAACGCTGCGGTGACACTGGCGGGGCCGGTGCTGCGGCATTCAACGCAGTAAACAACCTGTTCGGAGTCGGAAGCTCCAGTATGATGAGCCGGGCGCTGGGGAGCAAGGATTATGATAAGGTCAGCAGGAGTTCTGCTTTCGGGTTTTACTGCTCATTGCTTTCCGGCTTGCTATTTTCATTTGTTTGTTTTTCTTTACAGAATCCCCTGCTCTCCTTACTTGGTGCCGATACCAGTACGGCGGGGGCGACTCTAGGGTATCTTCGCTGGACGGTAATGTGCGGCGCGGCCCCGGCGATTCTGAATGTAGTTATGGCCTATATGGTGAGGGCGGAAGGTTCATCCCTGCATGCCAGTATCGGAACGATGAGCGGATGCTTTTTAAATATGATACTGGACCCGATTTTCATCCTGCCGTGGGGGCTTAATATGGGTGCTGCCGGTGCCGGCCTTGCCACCTTCCTGTCAAACTGTGTGGCGTGCTGTTACTTTTTTGTCCTGCTGTATGTACGCAGGAAGAGTACCGTGGTATGCATTTCTCCGAAGAAGTTCGGTTTTCAGAAGGAGATTGTACTGGGAATCTGCGGCGTAGGAATTCCAGCGTCAATCCAGAATCTGCTCAATGTGACCGGTATGACGATTTTAAACAATTTCACCTCACCTTTTGGTGCCCATGCAGTAGCGGCAATGGGAATCGCCCAGAAGGTGAATATGGTGCCGCTTCAGGTTGCTCTTGGATTTTCCCAGGGAGTTATGCCATTAATCAGCTATAATTATGCCAGCGGCAACCGGACGCGAATGAAAGAATCCATCATGTTCACGATCAAGACAGTTGTCCCGATGATGGCAGCGGTGCTCGTTATTTTCAGCGTAGGAGCCGGGCCGATTATCAATGCCTTTATGAATAATGAGAGTATTATCGCTTACGGGACCCGTTTCCTGCGGGGCGCCTGCCTCTGTCTGCCGTTCCTCTGTATGGATTTTATCGCAGTTGGTGTATTTCAGGCAGTGGGACACGGCCGGTCAGCGCTTGCATTTGCCATCCTGCGAAAGATCGTTTTAGAGATCCCGATGCTGTATGTGCTGAATTACCTGTTCCCTCTGTATGGTCTCCCATATGCACAATTCGTTGCAGAGTTCGTGCTGTCGATCGCTTCGATCGTGATGCTCAGGAGGATCTTCAAGTCAGGGGATGTGCCTGCTGCAGCAGTGGAAAATCAGGATGTTAAAAACTAGGAGAAAATTTCTGAAAATAAGGAGAAGATGTCATGGCTTTTATACAGATGAATATCATGTCACAGTCATTAATGAGAACCGTCCCGGTAAATGTAATCCTTCCAATAGATAAGATCGATTTCCCGGGAATGCCAAAAAGGGAAGAGAAACCGTTTAAAACCTTATACCTTCTGCATGGAATCTTCGGAAACCATATGGATTGGGTCACAGGAACCAATATTTTAAGATGGGCCGAGGAAAGAAATCTGGCAGTGGTAATGCCCGCTGGGGAGAACGGTTTTTACGTTGATAACCAAAAAGCACATAACTTATATGGCGAATTTATCGGACAGGAATTAGTCTCATTGACGAGAAAAATGTTTCCGTTATCTACAAAGCGAGAGGATACATTTATTGCCGGACTTTCAATGGGCGGTTTTGGGGCCATCAGGAATGGATTGAAATACCATAGTACTTTTGGATACATAGCAGGCCTGTCAGCAGCCAGTATTATGGATGGCATCGAAAAAAGAACGAATAATGTACCGTTTTGGATAGAGGGGCGTGATTATGCGGAAAGCTGTTTTGGTGATTTGGATAAAGCGCCGGAAAGTGATATGAACCCCAAGTGGCTGGCCCGCAGATTAGCAGGAACGGAAGCATGTAAACCAGATATTTATTTGTGCTGCGGAACAGAAGACTCGCTGCTGGGAGCAAACCGGGATCTGAGCAGGTATCTGTCAGATCTGGGCTATCATGTAACATATGAAGAATCGGCCGGAGGGCATGAATGGGATTTCTGGAATACCCATTTGAAAAAAGTACTCGAATGGCTTCCTTTGGCGACAGGGGCTGACGGAATAAACAGCGGGCATGTCGGGCTGGATTAACAAGTGATAAAAAACAAGATAAGAGTGTTGTGATTCGATTTATGACAGAATTACAATCACTCTTATTTTATTATGGATATTTTGATTCTGCGAAATATTATGTTTGACATTGATCAATACTTATGTTACTATCCCTTTATAGACCGACGGTCGGTCTATGAGAAAAAGGAGGCATTACTATGAGAGTCGTTAAAGAAGCGAATGTCAGGAAGAATGAGATATTAGATGCTGCTACAAGACTATTTGCAGAAAAAGGATTTGACAATACCAGCACCAGCGACATTATGTCGGCCGTAGGAATTGCGAAGGGAACTCTCTACCACCATTTCAAATCCAAAGAAGATATCATGGATTCACTCATTGAACGACAGACAACACAAATTTTAGACAGGGCCAGAAAAGCAGCCGGAGATACAAGCCTGTCTGTAGAGGAACGTATGATTGCCACAATTTCAGCACTTCATATAGAAGATACTGACCAAACGGGAGGGAATGAAATCATAGATCACCTGCATAAACCACAGAATGCACTAATGAATCAGAAAACAAAGCAAATCATCCTGCAGCGTGTCCCCCCGATCATGGCCGGGATTGTTAACGACGGAATTGCACAAGGGTTATATGATACCCCCTATCCTCTTGAGTGTATGGAAATTGCGGTGTGCTATCTGAATCTAATGCTTGATGATGACGTATTTGAATTGACAGAGGAGCAAAGCCGCGAAAAAATCAAAGCATTTATCTTTTGTCTGGAAAGGCTTCTTGGCGTAGAGGAAGGGCAGCTTACTTATTTCAGGCAAATGTTTTGAAAAAATCAATATGTAAATAAGAATAGGGGCGTGTATGAATAGTAGGATTATTTATAAAAATATTTTGAGAAATAAAGTGGTCTCGTTTACCACGGTGCTTTTTGTCACTGTGGCGGCAATGCTGATGTCATTGGCTGCGATGCTCACCGTGGATATGCTCGGAGCAATTGACAGTCTCATGGCGGACGCTAAAACGCCCCATTTCATGCAGATGCATTCCGGAACAATTGGCAGATCAGAACTGGAAGAATTTGCGGAGAATAACAGCAATGTGGAAGACTATCAGACTATTGAATTCCTGAATGTGGACAACAGCAAGATTACTCTGGGGAAGAATACTCTTGCAGGCAGTGTACAGGATAACGGATTTTGCGTGCAGAGCAAGAGGTTTGATTTTCTGCTTGATCTGAATAACAGGCGGATTGCCCCTAAAGACGGGGAAGTTTATGTTCCTGTCTGCTATTTTAAAGACGGTCTTGTCAAGGAAGGGGACCAGGCCAGCATCGGCGGCCGGTCATTTACAGTAGCTGGCTTTGTCCGGGATTCGCAGATGAACTCGGCACTTGCGTCCTCAAAAAGATTTGTTGTGAGTGAAGCAGACTATGACCTGCTGGAACAGATTGGAAGAGTGGAATATCTGATAGAATTCCGCCTGCATGATTTATCTGAGTTAAGCGCCTTTGAAACAGCATACAATGCCGCTGGCCTCCCGGCCGGCGGACCAGTGCTCACGTGGCCGCTGTTTAAAATGATCAGCGCTGTTTCTGACGGCATCATGATCGCCGTGATCATGTTAGTTGGTTTACTTGTCATCCTAATTGCATTGTTATGCATACGATTTACACTCCTTGCAAAGATAGAGGCAGACTACCGGGAAATCGGGACCATGAAGGCAGTCGGGATGCGGACATCTGATATCCGAAAGATCTATCTGGCAATCTATGCATCCATAGCAGCGCTGGGGAGCATTACAGGATTTTTATTATCACTTTTGCTGAATAAACCAATGCAGGAGAGCTTTCGTCTGAATTTTGGGAATGGCAGCAGCAGCGCTTTCACCGTGATGCTTGGGTCAGCAGGTGCGGCCCTCGTGTTTTTAATGGTTCTTTTCTATGTAAATATGAATTTGCGGCGTTTCCGTAAAATATCGGCGGTGCAGGCACTCCGCTTCGGCGCAGTACAGGAACCTGTCAGCAGGTTCGGAAGGATGAAATTATCAGCTAATCGTCTGCTATCTACGAATTTATTTCTTGGGATAAAGGATGTCCTGTCGAGAAAGCGTCTGTATTTTACAATGCTGGCAGTCATTATACTTGCAAGCTTTATTATAATCGTGCCGCAGAACCTGTATCATACACTTTCAGGAGATGACTTTGTTGCGTATATTGGGGTGGGCCGCTGTGATATGCGGATTGACATCCAGCAGACCAGCCAGATCGACCAAAAGACAGAGGATATCGGAACATATCTGAATGGTGATCAGGATGTGGAAGAATATGCCCTGTTTACCACCAAAACTTATGGAGTAAAGACGGACAGTGATACCGCAGAAAATATGAAAATTGAACTTGGGGATCATTCCGTTTTTCCACTCCAATATTCCTCTGGCAGGATGCCGGTAAAAGAAAATGAAATTGCATTATCCTCAATGAATGCAGAGGAGTTGGGAAAAAATATCGGGGACCGACTCATACTTTTGACAGCAAATGGCGGGAAAGAACTGTCAGTCTGCGGAATTTACCCGGACATCACCAATGGCGGGAAAACAGCCAAAGCGGTTTTTCAGGATGATACTGCTGAAACGGCATGGAGTATGATCTGTGTCACACTGGCCGATCAGAGGCTGCTCTCTGACAAGATAGAGATGTTCTCTAATCAATTCAGCTTTGCAAAGATATCCGGGATTGAGGAATATATGGCACAGACATTCGGGCAGACGCTTCACTCAGTAAAGACAGCGTCACTGGTAGCCACTCTGGCGGCTTTTGCTGTCACACTGCTTGTAACACTGCTGTTCATGAAGCTGCTGGCGGTAAAGGACCGTTATTCGATTGCCGTCATGAGAGCCTCCGGCTTCACAGGCTCAGATATCAGGGCCCAGTATGCATGGCGCGCTGCTTTTATACTGGCAGCCGGAATCATCGCCGGTACAATACTGGCAGGCACGCTTGGAGAAAAAATATCCGGCATGGCGATGTCCTCCATTGGTGCAGCCGCCTTCCATTTTACAGTCAACCCACTATTCACCTATTTACTGTCTCCGGTCATCATGGCATTTGCAGCGCTGCTTGCTACTGTGTGCGGAACATTCCGGGCGGGCAGGGTGCATATTTTCGAGTCAATAAAGGAGTAAACAATGAATCAATTATTATGCGGCAATAATATCATAAAGTCTTTTGGTGCCGGAAAAGAAAAGCGTAATGTGTTAAATGGCGTGTCGGTGGAAATAGAAAGCGGAGAGTTTGTATCTGTAATGGGGCCTTCCGGTTCCGGAAAATCGACCCTGCTCTACGCACTCAGCGGCATGGATGCAATAGACAGCGGAAATGTAGTCTTTGAAAATCAGAACCTGTCAGGATTATCAGATGACGCACTTTCTGATCTGCGCAGAAAGAAAATGGGATTTGTATTCCAACAGCCTACACTATTAAAGAATCTGAATATACTGGATAATATTATTTTACCGCTTATGCGGGACCATCGTAAAAATGTGAAGGAACTTACGAAAAAGGCAAGGCTTCTGATGAAGCAGGTGGGAATCGGGGAATTGGAACAAAGAGACATCACCCAGGTGTCCGGCGGGCAGCTCCAGAGGGCGGGGATCTGCCGGGCACTGATGAGTGACCCGGAGATTATTTTCGGCGACGAACCAACCGGGGCACTGAATTCTAAGTCGGCAAAAGAAGTCATGGAACTTCTTTCAAAAATAAATGAACAAGGCACGGCAGTCCTGCTGGTCACCCATGATGCCAGCGTTGCAGCCAGAACCAGCCGCGTGCTATTCATGCGGGACGGGGAAATTGTCAGCAGACTGGATTTTCCGAAGTATCAGCCGGAAAAACATGAGGAGCGGATAGAAAAAATCATGGGGCAGATGCGTGCTATTGGGATTTGAGTTAATCTAAACCTTCCCGCAGCACTTCAATAAATTTTTCAGCCGGTTTAGAAAACATCTGATACTTTTTCCAGATAATGCTCATGTCATCCTCCAGTTTCGGTGTCAATGGGCGGAAACAGAGATTACTGCTTCCAGTGGTATTAATGATCTTATCAAAACAAATGGCATAACCCAGGCCCTCATCTACCAGCAGGGAAGCATTAAAAATTAAATTGTAAGTTGCAACTACATTCAAATCTGCTACTTGCCGCTTCAGCCATTGTGTTAATGCACCGCCTTTGTCTTCCTGCTGGGATATAATAAGGGGCTTGTCCCATAAATCTTCCGGAGAAATCATATCTTTTCCTGCAAGCGGCGAATCTTTACGCATGAGAACGCCCCAGATGTCTTTAGCGGGTATTTTCAACGCGTTGTATTTCGTTAAATCTACGGTTCCAAATACAATTCCAAAATCCAGCAGACCTTTATCCAGTCGTTCTTTTACAAAGGTGGAGTTTCCGCTGGAAATATGATAATGGATTCCGGGGCAGGTGTTCTGCAGACTTTTTGCAGCTTTTGCTAAAATTCTCACGGCATCGGTCTCTCCTGTTCCGATATAAATGTCTCCCAGAATAATATCATTGGCGAGGGTGATTTCCTTTTCTGTTTTATTTACCAGATCGAGAATCTCTTCTGCACGTTTCCGTAAAATCATCCCCTCTTCCGTTAATGTTACCTTTCGCGATCCTTTTGTACCGCGGATCAATAACTGTTTGCCCAGTTCTTCCTCCATATTTTTTATCTGGGTGGAAAGTGTGGGCTGGGAAAGATGAAGGGATTCCGCAGCCCGTATAATGCTTTGTTCTCTTGCGACCGCAAGAAAATAATGGAGAACCCGTAATTCCATTTGACTTCCTCCTTGATTTGTATTTGTTGTTTCGTATCTATCTGACAGTAGTTTATCACAAAATACAATAGGTTTCAATTATACAAATGAATTAAATATAAGTATTTGTTATTTTTAATAACGGGATTTATACTGTTTTCAAAGAGATGACAATGCATTGGAAACCTTCAAAGGTGTTTTTAAAGCATGCAAATAAAAAATCAGGAGGATGGTATGAAGTAAATGATGTATTTAGAATCCAGAGAAGCGGTCATTCAAAACTTAAAAGATGCGGGGTGCAGTCCGGATACCATTAAAGATTTTCTTTTATACTTAGACAGCAACAAGAAGGAGGAGCAGCTTGCATTGTTGGAAAAACACAGAAAAGAGTTATTAAACGTAGTGCATAAGGAAGAGAAGAAGATTTACTGTTTGGATTATTTAGTATACCAGATAAAAAAATAAGAAAGAAGGAAGAAAGATGGAAAAAAATATTTTAGTTATTACAGCCAGCCTACGTAAAGGAAGCAATTCAGAACTTCTGGCTGATGAGCTTATATGCGGGGCAAAGGAAGCCGGCAATCATGTGGAAAAAGTATGTATCCGGGATAAGGAGATTGCTTTCTGCAGGGGCTGCCTTGCCTGTCAGAAAACAGGCGGATGTGCGATCAAAGATGATGGGGATGAAATTGCACGTAAAATGCTGACGGCTGATGTACTTGTTTTCGCTACACCAGTCTATTATTACGAGATGAGCGGCCAGATGAAAACCATGCTCGACCGGGCAAACCCGCTCTTTTTCCTGGACTACCGGTTTAGAGATGTGTATTTACTGGCTACAGCGGCTGACGAAGACGAACATGCTGTGGACGGAGCACTTACAGGACTTAAAGGATGGATTTCCTGCTTTGAAAAAGCACGGCTTGCAGGAAGCATTTTTGCAGGCGGCGCAGACAAAGCGGGGGAGATTGAGGGCCATCCGGCACTCGAAAGAGCATACCGTATGGGGAGAGGGTTATAAACTTCAGCGATAATTTCTAGCTGACAATGATCTCCGCATAGAGAAAGAGAAGAAGTAGATACTGGAGAATTTATATATGGAAGTAAAAGAATTCATAAAGGTGATGAACAGCGGTGCAGCCATAACTGCGGAATCAAAAGTACATGAGTGTATGCATATGCTATCTCAGGAAGCACTGCGGCTTACAGCCGAATTGAATGGCAGTTATCATTCACCAGAAGAAATCAGGATGATTATGGAGAAGCTGACCGGAAAACCAGTGGATAAGACATTCACGCTTTTTCCACCTTTTTATACTGATTGCGGTAAAAACCTTACTATAGGTAAGCATGTATTTGTCAATTCCGGCTGTAAATTTCAGGATCAGGGTGGGATCACGATCGGAGATGGGGCCCTGATCGGGCACAACACAGTCCTTGCAACCCTAAATCACAGTCTGGACCCAAAACACAGGGCAGACATGGTCCCAGCCCCGATCCATATCGGTAAAAATGTCTGGATCGGGGCCAATGCAACGATTCTTGCAGGAGTTACTATCGGTGACGATACAGTTATTGCAGCCGGTGCAGTCGTGACAAAAGATGTTCCGGGAAATACGGTTGCAGGTGGGGTACCGGCAAAAGTAATCAAAAGGATTGAGGTGACACGATGAAAAGATCAAAATGATCCGGCTGCCCGCCCTGCTATTTCGGGAAGTGTGCAAAAATTGAGCATACCTTTGTGGAAGAGTCCATCATCAATCAAAACGGAAAGACCGATTACACAAAATTTAAACCGGTGCACTTTGAAATGCCAAATTATAATTATCTGGCTGCTGGTGATGTAATTACAAAGTGTATGACCTTAGGAAAATAGTCTTATTTATTTAGAAAAGAGATGGAAAAAGATGAAGATAACAGTGATTACAGGAAGTCCTCATAGAAAGGGGACATCGGCGCTGCTGGCGGATGAATTTATCCGTGGGGCAAAAGAGGCCGGGCATGAAATCTATCGTTTTGACGCAGCATTTGAAGAACTGCATCCTTGCCTTGGCTGTGATAAATGCGGCATGGGTTCAGCGCCATGTGTCTGGAAAGATGGCATGGAAAAATTGAATCCACATATGGCAGACGCTGATATGGTAGTATTGGTGACCCCGCTTTATTATTTTACGGTTTCCGCACAGTTAAAAACAGTGATTGACCGTTTTTATGCGAATACCTACAAATTTACAGGCGGCAAAAAATCAATACTTATGGCAACCGCATTTGACAGTAACGAATGGACCATGCAGGCGTTGACTGGCTATTACAAAACCCTTGCCGGATATATGCAATGGGAAGATGCAGGAATGATCCTTGCAGCTGGCTGTGGAAGCAGATCAGGGATTGAACATTCCGAATTTCCACAGAAGGCATACGAGATGGGCAAAAATCTATGACAATTCAAATAGAACACAAGGATTCAGGAAGTAAAAAGAAATCGTTAAAACGAACAGGAGGACTTATGGTAAAAAAATTAGTAAGTATTTTGATTACAGGTATATTAATGATGTCGCTTGCAGCATGTGGAAACAGCGATAATACAGAACAAAAGGAAGGCAGAGCAAAAGAGACCGTGGCAACAGAACAGGAACGTGATACACAAGATCAGCAAGAAGCGGTTCAGGAAGAGGCATCACAGCAGCCAAGTGAAGTTGAGGAGACATCCGGTACATTAGTCGTATATTTTTCCTGGTCCGGAAACACAAAGGCAGTGGCGGAGTCAATTCAGACCCAGACTGGCGCAGATATTTTTGAAATTGTTCCTGCTGATCCTTACACAGATGATTACAATGATCTTTTGGACATTGCCCAGGATGAACAGAGAAACGATGCAAGACCGGAAATTTCCGGAACCATTGATAATATGGATGCCTATTCCACTATTTACTTAGGTTTCCCCAACTGGTGGGGCGATATGCCTATGATCCTTTACAGCTTTTTAGATGAATATGATCTATCAGGCAAGACAATTCTGCCGTTCTGCACCAGCGGAGGAAGTGGTTTTTCCGGTTCTATAACAACGATACAGGAGATGGAACCCGATGCAGAAGTAATTGAAAATGGACTTTCTGTCAATGATTCCGGTGCGGCGAATCCAGATGGTGCAGTCACTGAATGGCTGGGAAGTCTGGAGGAATGATCAACAATATACAAGGGACTGACGTGCCCCTTGTTTTAGAATAACCATGTAAGTTCATGATTCTGAACAGTTACAAATTTATCAATAGGGAGGAAGAACAGATGAGTAAAAAATTGGTGGCGTATTTTTCAGCAAGCGGAGTGACAGAAGGAGTTGCAAAAAAACTGGCAGAGGCAGCGGAAGCAGATTTATATGAGATCAAACCCGAGAAGCCTTATACAAGGGCTGACTTAAACTGGAACGATCAGAACAGCCGGAGCTCAATAGAAATGAAGAATCCTGCTTCACGTCCTGCCATTGCAACGGAAGTACAGGATATGGAACAATATGAAACCATATTTGTAGGATTTCCGGTGTGGTGGTATGTTGCACCGACTATCATAAATACATTCTTGGAAAGTTATGATTTTGCAGGGAAAAATATAATTTTGTTTGCCACATCAGGGGGAAGCGGGCTTGGAAACAGTCAGAAAAACTTAGAGGCTTGTGTAGCTGATACAGCAAAATGGATTCCCGGAAAAAGATTTTCAGGCAGTGTTTCGGCAGAGGAACTGACAAGGTGGATTAGCGGGTTGGCTTTGTAATATATAAGAATGAGAGAAAAAGGGGCAGAAAATAAAGGGGATGTTTGCGATATGTTTTTGGATTTCGTACAGTTTAAAACAGCTCTCTTTTAAGCAGGTGGCGGGATATGAAAAAAACAGCATTTGTTTTAGCGTCAGTGATTCTGATGAATCTGCTGGGAGCGTATGGCAGGACAGATGTGGAAGAGGAAAAAGAGCAGGAACAAAGGATACAGTCAACAGAAAAGAATGATACAGAGGACAGGAATACTAAGACAGGGTGTTCACGTTTCTGGAAGAATACGACTTTTCCGGTAAGACAATCGTTCCCTTCTGCACCCACGGCGGCAGTACATTGGGGAGAAGTGAGGGTGATATTGCCAGCCTGGTACCAGATGACGTCCTTCTTGACAGCCTGGCTGTAAGCGGCTCCAGCGTGGATGGTGTGCAGGCTGACGTCGAAGAATGGTTAAACAAATGGGCTTGGATTGCAATAGCCCATCTGGATAGCTCACGACAACGCTTACGACAACTGAAAACCAAAAAGGAGATGATGGCCAATGAAAAAAATAATAGATATCCTCATGACAGTGCTCCTTCCCGTCTTAATGGCCTATTCGCTGCTGGGAAAAGACATCCACGAGTGGGCAGGAGTTGCCATGTTTCTGCTGTTTATACTCCATCATGTACTGAACTTTAAGTGGCACAAGAACTTGTTTCGGGGAAAATACAGCGGTGTAAGGATACTGGGGACTACGGTGAACCTTCTGATATTCCTGCTGATGCTTTCCCTTATGGCAAGTGGTATTATAATGAGCCACTATGTGTTTCCATTCCTCACCATTGAAGGCGGCGCTTCGCTTGCAAGAACCGTACATTTGGTTGCATCCTACTGGTGCTATGTGCTGACCTCTGTCCATCTTGGACTTCATGGAGGGATGATAATGGGGATGCTGAGAAAGGCATTCCGTATGGAAAAGGCATCCTCCAAACGGCGGATCATGTTACACATTGCCGCTGCATTGCTATCCGTCTATGGAATCTATGCTTTTGTACAGCGCGGGTTGGCTGATTATATGCTGCTGCGGACTGAGTTTGTCTTTTTCGACTTTTTAGAGCCACTTGCATTCTTCTTTCTGGATTATCTGGCTATCATGGTATTGTTTGTCATTTTGGGCTATTATGCTGCTAAGCTGCTGACCAAAGCACAGGCAGGTACTGACAAATTGTTTCACAGAAAAAGGAGAAAATAATGAAAAAATACCCATTGGCATTTTTATGGCACTGGCCATGTCCACTTTTTTGAGGGGGAATAAGTATGCTTAAGGTTGCTTTGGTGGATGATGATACAGGGTATCTTCAATTAATGCAGTCATACATTAAGCGTTATGAAAGAGAAGAAGGAATACGGTGTAAGGTAACGTTATTTCTCAATGGTCTTAATTTTGTAGAAGATTATGAAGGAAACTATGATGTTATTTTTCTTGATATCGAAATGCCCCATATGGACGGTCTGGAGACGGCAAGGAGAATCCGCAGGAAGGACAGCCAGACAGGAATTGTATTTGTGACAAATATGGCGCAGTATGCCATCAGGGGGTATGAAGTGAATGCCATTGATTTTATCGTAAAGCCTTTGGAGTATTATGTTTTTGCAGATAAATTGAAGAAAGCAATACAGCTGTTAAAGTTGAATGAAGAGCGGAATATTATAATTGAGACGGAGGATTCCGTTGAAAAAATTAATTTGTCCAGGATTTTCTATATAGAGAAGGATAAGAATTATGTGGTGTATCATACGGAAGATGCAGATTATCGTGTCAGGGGAACGATAAAAAAGGTTGAAGAAGTCCTGGCGTCCGAAGGATTTTCTAAGTGTATTAATGGGTGTCTGGTGAATGTACGCCACATTACAAAAATTGAGAAGGATACTGTATGGCTGGATCAGATCTGCCTTCCTTTGAGCAGGCAGCAGAAAAAAGAGTTTCGGGAAGATTTTATGAAA
This sequence comes from Clostridium sp. AF19-22AC, assembly GCF_003479085.1. Taxonomy (NCBI): domain Bacteria; kingdom Bacillati; phylum Bacillota; class Clostridia; order Eubacteriales; family Clostridiaceae; genus Clostridium; species Clostridium sp. AF19-22AC. Next base: position 78,679 of record NZ_QUGN01000014.1, read on the forward strand.
TATATAGGGGGTGTGTATTGATGGAGGGAATGAAGTATATTTCCTGCGTGCGTTTTTCCATGCAGCTTATGATTGCTGAGTCTGTTTTTGTGATTTACTGGAAGAAAAAAGACTTTTTTGCTGGACGCTTTATATTGGCATTGGTTGGATATTTTATCATGGCGTTGTCGGCTTTTACTGCGTTTCGTTCCATTCCGGGAAATAATCCGGCTACATATATGTCATATTATATTGCTTTATTTGTACTCACCCTTATGGTTATGTTCTTCTGTTTTCAAGTAAAGAAAAAGGAAGTTCTTTTTGCAGGTGTGTGCGGCTATGCGACACAGCACATCGCTTATGCAGCGTATACTATTTTCCATGAGCTGACAAACCTGAGGCTGCCGGCTGTATGGGATTTCCTGCTGCTCAGATTTTTTCCATATATATTAGCAGCAGTGATTGTGTATTGTCTGCTCATAAGGAGATACGAAGGAAGGGGGGAGCTGGTGGATAAGGATATGCGGATGATCGTCCTTGCGCTCGTGATACTGCTTACGGTCATTTTTATCAGTGTATTAGTGGATACGGGCACGTTTGGCGATGAAGCAGGCATTTTACGGAATGTTCTGTGTAAAGTATATGCGATCATCTGTAGCGTCCTTTCTATATTTATAGCATTTTCACTATCCTGGCAGAACAGGATCACGCATGAAAATGAGATGATGGAGACTATGCTGCACAATATGGGTGAGCAGCAGAAACTGTCAAAGGAAACAGTAAACATCATCAATATTAAAAGCCATGATCTAAAATACAGAATTTCAAAAATTGCGAAGATTGAAGATGATCAGGAACAAAAAGAATATATTGAAGAAATTAAAAAAGCAGTTACGATTTACGATAATATTTACCAGACTGGTAACAGTGCAATGGACCTGATACTCACGGAAAAAAGTCTGATGTGTGAAGAAAATGGTATAAAAGTCAGTTCTATGGTGGATGGCACGCTTTTGAATTTTATGCAAACAACGGATGTGTATGCGTTGTTTGGAAATCTGCTGGATAATGCGATTGAAAGTGTGATTCAGGAAGAAAACCGGGAAAAGCGCATCATTAGTATCCATATCTCAAGAAGAAACGAGGGGTGCCATATTCATGTGGAAAATTACTGTAATAAAGAACTGGTTTTTGAAAACGGCCTTCCTGTGACAACAAAAAGAGATAAAGCATATCACGGGTTCGGGGTTAAAAGTATTAAATACATTGTAGAAAAGTATCAGGGAGATGTGCTGATGCAGAAAGTGGATAACCGTTTTCGGGTAGATATTATGTTTTATTAACAGGTTTTGATGAGCGTCTGCGCATGGAAGAAACAAGAAAGTTCTCTTCTATGCGCAGACGTTTTGTCTTATATATAAAAGAGATGTACCGGTTTTACCTCCAGAATAACCAACTATACCACAACACGTTTTTTAAATAGAATAGTGGTATTTTTATTACATAAGAACTGCATGGCCGTGTGTTCAGTAATGATAAGTAAAAGGAGAGGACATTATGGAAATAGCTTGGGAAGACGTCATAAGTGTCATTACACAGATTAAGGGATATCTGATTTTTATCGGAGTGATGCTTGTAGCTTTAGTAGTAGCCTTAGTGGCAGTAAAGAAATTGGAAAAACCGTTAAAAGGGTTTGTACGTTTACAGTCGGTATTTGCATTTCTTTTGGTTCTGGTAGTTACAGTAAATGCAATTTGTCTGGGACCTATGCACAACACAATTAACGGTGCGATGGCTAAGATGGGAACGCTGACAGAGGAATCTGTGGCAAATTCAAGAGATGTGATAGAACGTGTGGCAGAAGAAGGAATTGTCATGGTGAAGAACGAAGACGGTGCCTTGCCGCTTGAGACAAGAAGCTTAAACGTATTTGGCTGGTCATCTGCGAATCCGGTATATGGCGGAAGCGGATCAGGAACAGTTGATGCGAGTACGGCAGTGAGTCTTTTAGATGGACTGGAAAATGCCGGGTTCTCACTTAACACAGAATTATTTGATATGTATACAGAATACCGCAGTGAACGTCCGGTCATAGGGATTAACCAGGAGGGACAGGATTGGACACTTCCGGAGATACCGGCAGAGGATTACAGCGAGGAGATGCTGGCCAATGCACAGGAGTTTTCAAATACGGCATTAGTTGTTATATCACGTGCAGGAGGAGAAGGTTCCGATCTGCCTCATGATATGGGTGCTGTAATGGACGGTTCATGGAATGAGCCGGGTACAAAATATCTGAATGCAAAGTATGATAACAATTCTGAGGAATACGCAGACTTTGAAGATGGACAGCATTATCTTGAGCCCAGTCAGACAGAGCAGAGGATGATAGATATGGTATGCAGCCGGTTTGAGGATGTAGTTGTGGTCTATAACGGATCCAATACTTTTGAACTGGACTGGCTGGATGATTATGAGCAGATTAAGGGAGCATTCCTTATTCCAGGCGCAGGTGCCACCGGCTTCAATGCCCTTGGAAAGATTCTTACAGGGGAGGTAAACCCATCCGGAAAAACAGCGGATACCTGGGTACGTGACCTTACACAGACACCATATTTTCATAACATCGGAAGTATGACTTACACAAATGTACAGGACATGCTGGATGCTGCAAAGGCAGAGTGGGAAGCTGCTGACGGAGTGGCAGGTTTTGTCAGGTATGTTGAAAATATTTATACAGGCTACCGTTTTTATGAAACGGCAGATGCAGAAGGATTTCTTAATTATGAAGAAGCTGTGCTGTATCCCTTTGGCTATGGCCTCAGCTACACAGAATTTGAGCAGTCAATGGGTGATATCACCACAGATAGGGATGGAAATCTGACAGTAGAAGTTACAGTTACGAATACAGGAAATTCTGCAGGCAAGGACGTAGTGGAACTTTATTATACACCGCCCTACACCAATGGCGGAATTGAAAAAGCCTCTGTGAATCTGATCGCATTGGATAAGACCCAGATGCTTGATCCAGGTGCAAGTGAAGCTTTAACACTTACATGGAATCAAGAAGATATGGCGTCCTATGACACTTATGGAAATGGTTGTTATGTTTTGGAACGCGGGGACTACGCAATTAGTCTGAGGACAGATTCCCATACAGTAGTTAGTGAACAGAATTACAATGTGGCGGAAACCATCATATATGATGAGTCAAATCCAAGAACGGATGACGTGACCGTTGCCACCAATCAGATGCAGTCAGCGGAAGGAGATGTGGAATATCTGTCACGTGCAGATGGGTTTGCAAATTATGCATCAGCCACAGCCGGCCCTACAGATGCGGACAGAGAAGCAAAAGCTGAGATACTGGCAAATGGTACATATGACCCAACGGAATACAACAAAGAAGAAGACGTCATGCCCACAACAGGTGCCGATAATGAGATTGAGCTGTTTGATTTAAGAGATGCTGATTATGATGATGAAAGATGGGAACAGCTTCTTGATAACCTTTCAATAGATGACATGGTGAACCTGATCGGATATGGCGGGTTCCAGACAGTAGAAGTGACATCGGTAGGAAAAGTTGCTACACAGGACACTGACGGACCAGCAGGTATTAATTCCTTCTTTACTGGCTCTTATGGAACTGGATACTGTTCAGAAAGTTTGATTGCACAGACTTGGAATGAAGAACTTGCCCATGAAGTAGGTCTTGGAATCACCAACGAGGCTGTAGACTTTGGATTTGCCGGATGGTACGGGCCAGCCATGAATCTTCACCGCTCTGCATTTGGAGGAAGAAACTTTGAGTATTATTCAGAAGATGGTGTTCTGAGCGCTGTAATGGCAGTCAATACCATTCAGGGAGCATATGAGAATGGTGTGTATCCTTATCTGAAGCACTTTGGTTTCAACGAACAGGAAACGAACCGTAATGCTATGTTGAACACATGGCTCACGGAGCAGTCAGCAAGAGAAAATTACCTGAAGCCGTTTGAAGCGTGTGTGAAAGATAATGACGGAGAAGCGTTGGCAGTCATGTCAGTATTTAATTATATAGGAAATGAATGGGGCGGCGGTTATGCTCCGCTTCTGAACAATATCCTCCGTGATGAATGGGGATTCCAGGGAATGGTTCTGACAGATTATTTTGGAAACTATGGTTATATGGATGCAGACAGAGCCATCCGCGGCGGAAGCGACTGTATGTTAGGGACAACTGGAGGAGAGGCACTGATCACAGACCAGAAGAGTGCTACTTCTGTATTGGCTATGCGTCAGGCGAGCAAGAATATTATGTACACAGTGGTAAACAGTGTGGCCTATGAAGATTACACACCTGGAACGATTCCTGTATGGATGCTGATATTCTATGGTGTAGATGCAGCGCTTGCAGTGATTTTAATTGCACTTGAAGTCATTGTAATTCGAAACTATATAAGAAAGAAAAATTCTAAGATTACCGTTGAGACCGCAGAAGAATAACAGGTAAGTCAGAAGAGACTTGAGACAGATATAGTCTCGGGTCTCTTTGTAGAATAGAGGTGAGCAGATGAAACATCAAGATTTGATCAATAAAATGACAACAGAAGAAAAAGCAGCATTTTTAAGTGGAAAAGGGGAATGGGATACCAGAGATATCCCGCGTCTGAATATCCCGTCTGTATACTGCTGGGTTTAACAATTTATGGATGCCGATTGCGTCTGCTTATGTAGCCCCGGCAATTTACAATTTACTGGTAACCTTTATTACCGGCGGCGTTTCCATGATCATCTTTTTCTTTCTATTTAAGATTATCTTTCCGGAAGGAGAGACGAAAAGAATGATTTGTTTCGGTGCAGCGTTAGCTTTGGCAGTTGTATGTGTAAATGACTATAAAATAGCCCTGATCACAGATACCCATTATGGAACTATCCAGGATACGGAACTATTAGACAAAGCTGTGGAAGAGCTAAAAAATGATGCGCAGGGAGTAGATCTGGAAGTATCCGGACAGATATGGCCGGTGGGATGGCTGTCAGAATTGACAGGAGTTCTTAATTATGGCGAGTACCAAAGCGGAGAGTGTAAAGTGATTGTTTCTTCCGGTTTTACCGGATGGGGATATCCTCTAAGGACTGAGGGACATTGTGAATATGTCATTATTCATCTTAGCCAGTCATCCTGAAAATATTAAGAAGATTTGATTTTCATATTGCAATACGAAAAGTTATCAAGTATAATATGATAAAATCACTGTACAAAATCATTGGAGGAATATATGAAGGACAACGCTGATAGCGACGCTGCCCCTTACCACAGTTGTAAAAAACGAAAGCATAAATATAAAGAAAAAGGCATAGCTGCGCCCTGCACACAGGGCGTGGCTGTGCCTTTTTGTTTTAGGATTCTAAAGGGGATTTCCTCCCGTGAAAAGGAGGCTGCCATGTAAGATACATTTCGAGTTATTATTTGATATAGAAAATTTAAGGCAAAAGTCAAGAAAAACAAGAAAGGATTAAATGATGGAAAGTGATAGTTTATCTTTGATTATTATTGTGTTTTGTATCATGATGTCAGCCTATTTTTCAGCTACGGAGACAGCTTTTTCTTCACTGAACCGGATTCGGGTGAAAAATATGGCGGAAAAAGGAAACAAAAGGGCTGCGTTAGTCATGCGTCTTTCTGAGAGTTATGACAGTCTCCTGTCAACTATATTGATCGGGAATAATATTGTAAATATCGCATGTGCAGCCCTAGCTACCGTGATATTTGTCAAAATGTTGGGGGATGAAGCCGGGGCAAGCGTTTCTACGGTGGTGACCACCGTTGTAGTCTTGATTTTTGGAGAGGTATCACCCAAAAGTATTGCCAAAGAATCCCCAGAAAAGTTTGCTATGTTTTCTGCACCATTTCTGAACATGTTTGTTATACTGCTCACGCCCATCAATTTCCTGTTTAAACAGTGGAAGAAACTGCTCTCCCTTGTATTCAAGACATCTAATGACCCAGCTATCACGGAAGAAGAACTACTTACTATTGTGGAAGAGGCCGAGCAGGAGGGTGGTATAGATGAACAAGAGGGAACCTTGATCCGGAGTGCCATTGAGTTTTCAGAACTGGAGGCTTCAGATATTCTGACCCCACGAATAGATGTTACGGCAGTACCTGCTGATGCAGATAAGAATAAAATTGCAGAAGTGTTTATGCAGACTGGTTTTTCCAGACTGCCAGTTTACGAGGAAACCATTGACAACATCATAGGGATTATATACCAGAAAGACTTCCATAATTACATCGCTCATACAGATAAGGATATTCAGACGATTATCCGACCCGCTTTATTCATTTCAAAAGGGAAACATGTTGGAGCATTGCTGGGTGAGCTACAGCAGAAAAAATCCCATATAGCGGTTGTATTAGACGAATTTGGCGGAACCATTGGAATTGTGACACTGGAAGATATTTTAGAGGAATTAGTCGGTGAAATATGGGATGAGCATGACAAAGTGGTTGAGGAAATCGCAAAAATATCTGAGACAGAATACCTGGTCATGGGCAGTGCCAATGTTGAAAAAGTATTCGAGATACTTGGCAGAGAGGATGAGTTTGAAGTTTTATCAGTAAGTGGCTGGGTCATGGAACAGATAGGTCAGGTCCCGGTGGAAGGGGACAATTTTATGTATGATAACCTGAAAGTACAGGTTATGTCAATGGCCGGAAAGCGGGTAGAAAAAATACGCATAACGGTATTGCCTGAGACTGCATCGGAAGAATAGAGAAAGAAAGTATATATGATATACAAAGTTATTTTGGCAAAGCCCCTGATTTTGTACTAAAACCAAAAATTATAGCAGTAAACTCAGGTTTGATATTAAAAAATGTGTGGGCGGTGTAATACCTATATCTTAAAGATAACTTTATCTGTGAGCAGCCGCATTCTCTGCCGTTCGAGGGCATTTGGACCGTGGTTAACGGTGGTGTTACAGAACAAACTTCTCATTCATGGGATATTGCTACTCAACGGTATGCTTATGAGGAGCAGGTATTTTTCCAGCTAAAAGAAAACGATTCGGTATACTTAAGGTATCATGCGGCATTAGATATTTAGAAAAGTTGGCCTCAACGAACCGCAAGATTCAGATATCCCGCGGTTCGTTGAGGAACATTTCCCTGTATTCTCTGGGAGTCAGCTGAGTAACTTTCTTAAATACAATACTGAAATACTGTGGTTCGTTAAATCCAACGTTATAGGCAACATCCGCTATCTTCCGTTTGGGATCCTTCAAGAGTTCGATAGCCTTCTGAATACGGATTTCATTTAGTATGTCAGTAAAGCTCTTTCCTGTCTCCCGGGTAATCATAGAACTAAGGTATGAGGGGGAAAGGTATACGGTCTTTGCAATATCATTAAGAGAGATATTGGTTTGGTAATTTTCTTCGATAAAGACGATTACCTTATCTATTACTGTCTGTTTCGGACTGAGCTTCAATGCCTGATATTCACTGAGATCCAGTACCAGATTAATAAAGATATCCTTCAGGTCCTGAAGTGTCTGCGCCTTGACTGCCATCTGGAAGTTACCGTATTTTTCCAGAATCAATGCCAGTTGGCGGGAATCCTCCCTCACCACTTTCTTGATGCATAAAATGGCTACAATAATAAAAGAACTTTTAATTAGGCCGATGTTCTGGTGGTACGGGGAAAACAGCTCAAAGAATAAATCGTTGGCCAGCTGCTCTAACAGAAGGCCATTGGACCGCTTGAGCAGGTCTGCGGTTTTCTGGGCAGAGAGGCTGGGCAGATTATAATCGGTAATCTGGCAGAGCCCCTCTGAATGCGTAGGAAGAAAGAAGTTTAAACTGGAATTTCCAGAGAAAAACTTTTGCCCCAGTGCCCGCATAGATTGAATATATCCTTCATGTAACTGAGAAAAACCAGTGAGCAGTGTGCTTACCCCCATTGAAGCAGAAGTCCGGAAAAAATCAGCAGTTTTGCGTTGTAAAAGGAGGAATAGTTCCTTTTGGGCAAACATGTTTTCTTCCTTCTGGTAATAAGGAAATATAATAATGAAATATCCTGAGTCCATTTTGGTAAAAAGGCAGGAATAGTCCTTTAGCATATGGCCGGCAAATATGGAAAGATTCTCCATCCTTAGGACGTTATCAGCCGCCTCCTCTCCATTATCAAAGGCAAGGGTTAAAACCTGATAACAGGATACACGTTGAAACCATGAGCTAAGCGGTGTTTCATGGAGATTTTCTGGCCGGAGACGGCCAGAAAGAAGCCCGCAGAGAAGCTGTTCTTTCTGGATTTCTAATTTCCTTCCCTCCTGTGTGTCTGTAATCCGGCTCACTAAGGAGGCAATAGCCGCCTTTAGTTCGTTATAATTAACCGGCTTCAGCATAAAATAAGCGGCACCAAGGTTAAGGGCATCCTTCGCGTAATCGAAATTACGGTGACCCGTAAGAATGATGAACTGCATATCCGGCTGCTTTTCCTTTATGTATTTTACAAAGGTAAGTCCATCAATGCCCGGCATGACAATGTCAGAGATTACAATATCAGGGGGATTCTGAATACATATTTCCAGAGCCTCCAGTCCGGATGCGGCTGTTCTGTAAAGCTCGCAGCCAAGCTTGTTCCAAGAGAACGCATTAGCTATGCTGGTGCGGATACCGTCTTCATCTTCTACCAGTAATATTTTTATCATCTTCATTCCCTTCCTTGATATAAGGTATTTTTAAATATATAGTAGTTCCTTCATTTAACTGACTTTCAATGGTGAACCCATAAGCATTTCCATAAAGGAGATGAATACGGTCCTGTATATTGTTCAAAGCGATATGGTGGCCGCCTTGAGATGCAGATGGCTGTTTTATTGTCTGCAGGATACCGCTTCGGATACCGCTTCCATCATCTTGTATAGTAATGTTTATATCAAGGCCTTCACGCCGGACAGAAAGGCAAACCTGCCCGGGGGATGGTTTCGGAGCGAGTCCGTGCGTAATAGAATTTTCCAGAAACGGCTGCAGAATCAGTTTTGGAATCCTGCAGTCCAGCAATTCTTCCGGTATATCTAATATTATACGAATCTTATCGTTATATTTGCACCTGATAATCTTACTGTACTGGCGTATATATTCCACCTCTTCCGCCAGAGTAAAAGTATTCTTGTCATCGGAATAGAGGTCTGTCTCAAGCATATAACTTAAACTGCCCAGCATATCGCAGACAGGCGTAGCTTCATATTCGTAGGCTTTCCAACTAATCAGCTGCAGTGTATTAAACAGAAAGTGGGGGTTGATCTGTGACTGAAGGGACTTAAGCTGGGCCTCCTGTCTGGCCAGACGGCTTTTGTATACACTGTTAATCAGCATATCCAGACGAGAAACCATCTTATTAAAACCCTGGTTAATCTCGGACATCTCCCTGAGGGGACTGGTTTCCGGCAGAGTAATATCCAGCTGTTCCTTTTCCACCTCCTTCATGGCAGAAACCAGTGCAGTAATCGGTTTAGTAATAAAACTGGAGAAACGAAGTATCAGGAAAATGGATATTCCAAGCAGGCACAGAGCAATTCCATAGAATACCCATGCAATCTGGTGAAATGGCTTCAATAGTGTCTGACGGTCCAAAAGAATTACACTTTTCCATTCACCGTAGGGAAAATTGGTATTAATTCTGGAGAGAGGCCGGAGTATAGCGATACCGGTGTCAGTCCTCTGCACCCCTATATCAGGTTCTAATTCCAAGTCCTTAAGAGAGCACCCTAAAAATCCGGATTCTGTGGTACAGAGAATCTGCTCATTCTGATCAGCTATGTAAAGTCGGTCAATATCCAGTGTGTTGTAAACATTGAAGCTGTACATAAGGAAGTCCGTGGAGAGCCGTACAATCATCAGCCCTGTGACCTGATAGTTTTCTTTATTGTAAACTAAGGCGGACAGCTCTAAACAGTCATTTTCAGGATTATAGCGCAGCCAGTTTACCCGGGTGGGATAGGCCAGAGCTCTCTCATAATAAATACTGTTAAAAGGGTCCGATAATGTGGTCGGCTTTGTGCCATAGTATACTGATTCACCGGTGTCTTTGATATATAAATCCAACTCCTGCAGATAATATTCATCCAGAGTTTTTGGCTGAAAATATTTTGCTACCGCTGTCTGGTACTGATATTGACAGTCTGATTGCGGCTCTTTGTGAGCTAACATAGTCAGGATATCCTCATCGTCCATCACTTCCTGAATTTTAAGGTTAAATTCTTCCAGGGCACTTTCTACACCTACATTGGCCTGAGCTAAAAAGTTGTTGCAATAATACTCTGCCTGAGATATATATAGCTGCGTGTATAGCGCATAGGGGATTATAAACAATAGGACAGAGATGATGAGTAGAAATAAAAAACTGAATGCCAAAAGGAAAAACCGTATTCTGAAAGTGACTCTGAACTTTTTTTGATTCATAAAACCCCTGCCTCCTATTAAATCTTTTTTCAGATATATTAGAATGTATTGTACCATATCAGTGAAATAAATTCCATAAAATAAATGAATTTAGTGAAAATAAACGTATAAATCTTGAATAATCAGGTAAATTATAAAATTTTACTATTTATCAAGTATCTAAAAATAATATAAAATATTACCAAAAATTGTAAATGTACTAACTATAAAAGGAATTTTATAATAGGGATATAAGAAAACCGTCAACCATAAAAACTCTAAAAAAGAGGAAGGAGATGTGAGAGTATGAAAAACATGCTTCGCAAAACAATCGTCATGATGCTTATTGTGACAATATTAGGTGGCATAACAGCATGTGGAGGTGATTCAAACAGCAGCACAACAGGAGATGATAAGGCAAAGTCCGGTGACAAAGATGGGGAAACTACAATCTCCGTTTACTGGGGAAGTCTGGAGGATGATATGCGGCAGGTGTGGTTCGACCACTTTTTCGAACCATTTATGGAAGAACATCCCGGGGTGAATATTGATTTCCAATGTCTGCCTGATGTTCAGGAAACTCTGCGCGTACAGCTTGCTGCCGGAGGCGGCCCGGATATTTTTATGTTGGACTGTTTTGATATTCCGGATTACGTTGAGGCGGGAACTCTGTTAGATCTCAGCAATTATAAAAACCAGTATAAATGGGAGGACCTAATTTATGACTGGGGACTGGATGCGGCTACTGTGGAAGGAAAGCTATACGGTGTTCCTCATTCTTCAGAGGCAACTTCCATGTATTGTAATCTGGACCTTTTAAAAGAACTGGGCTGTGATGTTCCAAAGACCCGGGCTGAATTTGAAGCAGTATGTGAAAAGGCAGCAGCCCAGGGATATATCCCGATTGAATATGGCTATTCCGGTGCGAATGAATTCCAGCAATGGATTTATGACCATTATTTGGGGAACTATGCCGGTAGAGATAATATAAAGAAACTGTTTACCGGAGAACTTAAATTTACGGATAACGAGATTAAAGGGGCGTTTGAACTGCTGAAAAAGGACTGGGATGCCGGCTGGATTAATCAGGGCCAAAGCGGTGCCATTACCAACGATGAGGCTAGAACGTTTTTCCAGAACGAACAGGCTGTATTCTGCACAGAAGGCACATGGCTTACACTGGAAACTATCTCACCGGGAAGTTTGAAATTTGACTGGGAATGCACGGTATGGCCTTCGATGAAGGATGGTATTCCGGCATCTGGTTCTGCAGGGATTGGCGCAGTTATGTCAGTGAATGCAAATACAAAACAGGCAGATTTATGTGCGGAACTGATCAATTATCTATATGAGGATGAGCAGCGGCTTGCTGATGCCATTGCAGCAGGATATCCTACGCTATGCAGAGATGTGGATGAGAACCTGTATCCGGCTGATATGGCCGATGATATCCGGAAGACTCTGGATTCTCTGGGAGATATCCTGGGGCAGGACACAGTCGGGTATGCACCTTGGTCCTCTTATCCGTCTGATACAAATATTTACATGATGAACAATCTGGATAAGGTTTATTACGGGGATTACACGGTAGAACAGTTTTGCGAAGAAGCCCAGAAGGTATTGGACAAGGAGCTGGCAGAAGGATTTGTATTTGTAGGGTAGGCTTAAGGGGGGAGAATCATGAAACAATTTGACAGAAGGAAATTAAAGGGAATGGTATTTGTACTGCCGGCGTTCTTAATCCATGTGGGCATTGTACTGATACCTGCAGTGGGAATGGTCTGGTATTCATTTACTAACTGGAATGGCCTGAAGGCACCTAAGTTTATAGGGCTTCAGAATTATGTAACTATGCTGTCGGACACTTCCTTTTTCCACGCATTAAAAAATAATTTAATCTGGATGGCGATGTTTCTGGTGATCCCTTTGGCTATAGGGCTTATACTGGCGGTGATTTTATCCAACATCAGCAGAGGGCAGATGCTTCTTCGTACCATCTATTTCCTGCCTTATGTTGTAGGGGCGGCTATTGCAGGCAAGATTTTTGCAACCTTTTACAGCCCTTATTCAGGAATTGCCTCCGTTTTTAAAGCATTGGGCATAGAGAGCCTCAGTAATTTTGCTCCTCTTGGGAATGGAAAACTGGCGCTCTATGCAGTGGCTTTTGTGGACAACTGGCATTGGTGGGGATTCGTACTGGTGCTTATGTTCTCAGCACTTCATCAGGTTGACCGCTCCCTTCTGGAGGCGGCAACTATGGAGGGCGCCGGTCCGTTAAGAAAATTTTTCAGCGTGACGGTTCCTCAGATTAAACCGACAATAATTTCCTACTTTACTTTTATTCTTATCGCATCATTTACAACTTTTGACTATGTGTGGATTATGACCCAGGGGGGACCTTCGAACGCTACAGAACTGGTATCCACATGGATTTACAGAAAGAGCTTCATATCCTATGAAGTAGGCTATGGATCCGCATTATGCACTACGGTTTGCGGGGGATGTCTGGCTATATATCTGCTCTTTACACTGGTCCAGAAGTTGAGAAGGAGGGGAGAAGTTTGAATAAAAAGAAAAAACTTGTAAAAATAGTTTCCTACTTAGTCCTGATTATGATTGCGGTAGCACAAATGGTCCCTTTGTTAGTAATGTTCCTCAACTCTGTCAGGTCTAATGAGGATATAAAAAAGAAGCTGATTGCATTTCCGGAAAGCATACATTTGGAAAATTTTATGATAGCCTGGAGGAAAGGAGGGTATCTGCAGGCATATTTGAGTAATCTGGTTATCGGTCTGGCGGCGGCAGTGATTGTACTGACGGTGACGGGACTGGCAGCTTACGGAATCGTAAAACTGGAAGCATTTGGGAAAAATGCATTCCGTACATATTTTACCGCGGGACTGTCCATACCGGGATTCGCTATCATTGCTACCTTATTCTTCATGTTCCACAAAATCGGGCTTGTGAATTCCCGTCTGGGAATGATTGTCATCTATACAGCTATTAATATTCCCTTTAACTTCATGTTTGTACATGCCTTTTTTCAGGGAATGCCTAAAGAACTGGATGAAGCCGCCAGAATAGACGGGGCAGGAGAGATACAGAATTTTTGGTATAATGTGCTGCCATTGGCGAAACCCATACTATCTACAGTTATGCTGATCGTATTTGTAAATGTATGGAACGAATTTTTATTTGCTAATACATTCCTGCAGGATGAGAACGTTCGGACAGTGGCACTCAGGTTCTATAATTTTGTAGGCAAAAATAGCGGTGATCCAGCGTATATCTATGCAGCGGCAGTAATCTCCGTGCTTCCTATCCTCATTATTTATATGCTGATGCAGGATACTTTTGTCGAAGGAATGACATCTGGCAGTGTGAAAGGATAACAGAAACCTAAGTTGTAAAAAGAAAGGATGGTATTTATGAACAAACAGACAGCGTTATATAAAAAGGTATTTGGATGTATCATGGGAGGCGTAGTGGGAGACGCTTTCGGCGGACCTGTGGAAGGGATGGATGCTGAATTTATAAGGAAGCTTCATGACGGTCCGGTAACAGATTTAATCAGCTACAAGACCCGTCCGGACGATTTTTTCATGCCAGAATCGCCCAGCGCGTATGCCTGGTCGGACCAGCCGGGAACTTATACGGATGACAGCTATTTTGCAACTGTAAATGCGCAATGCATGATTGAACATGAGGGAAGGATAACCTGTGATGAATTGGGAGACTACTGGGTAAAGCATCTGGATGTGAACAGATGCTGGTACAGCAGTGCAGCTTCCTATTGGCGGCTTGTGATGACCTATATGCCGGCACGTCAGGCAGGTGCAGGGAATATCGGGGAAAACAGCTCCGCTATGTGCATCGGACCAGTTGGAATCATAAATGCCTGCAACCCCAGACAGGCCTCTTTGGATGCCTATGATTTGATGTCTATTATACATCATGACCATTCCAGAGATGCAGCGGGAATTATTGCGGCAGCCGTGGCTGAGGCGATGAATCCTGACAGCACTGTGGACAGCGTGGTTACCGCTGCATTGGAGAATGTATCTGGCGGAAAGTGCAGTAAGATGTATCAGCCGCTTCATCTGGCGGTAAAGCTGGCAAAAGAGGCAAAGGACACGGAAGAACTCACAAAATTATACTATGACCAGCTTCTGATTGACTGGTGCGGAAGAGGCAAGCCTCTTTGTACAGACGGGCGTCATAATGACAGCTGCGAAGCATACGAGTCCATTCCATGTGCCATCGGAATGTTCTTAAACACAGCAGGTGACTTCCAAAAAACAATTATCGGTGCAGCTAACTTCGGAAGAGACTGCGATACGATTGCATGCATGGCAGGGTACATAGCAGGAGCCTTTGGGGGTATCGAGGCTATTCCCTCAAAATGGACAGATACTTGTCTCAAAGCAAATCCAGACCCCGATTTAGAACAGCTGGCGGTTGGAATGACAGAGGCACTGGTGAAACAAACACAAAGGTCTTTGGAAAATTGCAACATAATTACTAAGATGCATATGGAATAAATCAGAGAGAGGGAAGAGATGGAAAGCCACAATATATATGAGAAGAAATTCCAGAATTATGGGCGGATACTGTCGGAGTATGATTTCACAGAATTAGTTAACACATTAAGAAACCATACTCCTCTTCCTGAATCAGGGTTTGTGTATCTTAGTTCATGTAAGGAACTGGAAGCACTGACCGTATTTCCGGAACTACAGAACCGTGCATTTGGTGGGCTGCCAATGCAATTAGGATACTGCAACGGGTATAACAATACACTGAATTGTTTGGAATATCATACCTGCAGTGAACTATGTGTTATGGCAGAGGATGTAGTCCTTTTGCTGGGGCAGCGCTCTGACATTGACAGAACAGACTATACTTATGACACAGGTAAAGCAGAAGCTTTTTTTGTTCCGGCTGGTACAGGTATTGAATTATATGCGACAACGCTGCACTATGCACCGTGCAATGCTCATGCAGGTCAGGGCTATCATGTGGCAAACGGACTTCTCCTTGGGACGAACGGCCAGTGTCCGGCACTTGACAAAAAAGGAGAAGATCAATTGCTGGCAGGCTGTAATAAATGGCTGCTTGCACATCCTGATTCCCCGGAAGCAGGAGAAGGGGCATTTATTGGTTTGAAGGGTCAAAATATCAGGATCTATCAGGAAGGGTAAACGAGAATGGGAAAAAAGATTTATTTAGGAAATGATACGGCGGGTTATGAATTAAAAATGAAATGTATAGAATATTTAGAAGGAAAAAAGATTCCTTATGCAGACTGCGGCTCAGAAAATGATCCAGACATTGAATCTACAAGATATCCGTTCTTTGCCGCTAAAGTAGCTGCAGCCGTTTCAAGGGGAGAAGCCAGGTGCGGTATCCTGATTTGTGGGACCGGAATTGGAATCAGCATGATGGCAAATAAATTTAGAGGTGTCAGGGCCGCATTGTGCACAAGCACTTACTTATCAAAGATGACAAGAATGCATAATGACGCAAATATCTTATGTATGGGAGGCAAAACTATAGGAGAATGGGAAGCGCTTGATATTTTAGAAACATTTTTAAATACAGAATATGACGGCGGTTTTCATGATGGCTCTTTGAACTTAATCAAAGAGGCCGAGGAATATATGTATAACGGAAAGATATGGGAACAGGAGGCTAGAAAGATCTCTACAGGATCGTTGGCGGATGCGGAGATATTTGACAGAAGCTTGGGATAAGACAGCCAGAGAAGCTTTCCAAGTGAAAAATTTAAAACTTAACCGCAAGTATAAGATGAAATGGCGGTATGAGTTCAAGAAGAGTCTTTTATATTAATACAAACCATTTTTGAGTGCATTTGAAATAATATTCAAAGCACTCATTTTCGTTCTCCAAGTATGCATGGTTTAGTCTGGCAGGTATTAATGTTATTATTCATTTTGGATGGTCGAATATGCTCTTTTTTAGGACGTTAATAACAACAATCGAGCAACTGCTGATGATATAATGTCCCCATAAATAATATTGTCAGGCTGTAAACATGCGAAGCAGCTGAAATGCAGACCCGGCACCGATGCAGTAACGGTGCATCTGGACGACATTACTAACATAACAGTTAAAGGAGAAACATATGAGATATAACTTCGACAGAGAATGGAAATTCTCACTGGGGGATTTTGGTATAATACCGGAAGCAGTAACACATGGAGCTACCTATGAATTTACTAAGGCGGGAGGAATTACTGGAGCTGCAGCACTGGGGTTTGATGATGAACTCTGGGATACTGTTGATCTTCCTCATGACTGGCAGCATAATCAAAATTTTGACCCTGCAGCATCTGCAAATCACGGATATCGCAAAGGACTCAAGGGCTGGTATCGTAAGAAATTCTGTTTAGATGAATCCGACAGAGGGCGTGCACTTAACATAGTATTTGACGGGATTGCAGGAATATCTGATTTATACCTAAATGGAAGTAAGGTGTTTCATAATGAAAGTCGTTACAATAGCTTTAGTGTAGATATCACAGACATTGCGAATTTCGGAGCAAAGCCCAATATTCTGGCAGTGGAGGTTGATTGCAGTATCTGGGAAGGATGGTGGTATGAAGGCTCGGGAATTTACCGGCATGTCTGGCTGCAGAAAAATCCACTTGTTCACCCGGCTTATAATGGTATCTATGTACACCCTGAGCTTGATCAGGAGTTCTGGAATACTTATATCGAAACTGAGCTTGAAAACGCATCAGGTGAAGAACAACAGTACCAGTATTCCGTAACAATTTATGATGCCAAAGGACGCATATTGCAGGGTATGCAGTACAGCACCGAAGGAATTGCAAAATCGTTCGAGAAGTTCCGGATTTGCTGTGAAATGGCCATTGAGGATCCTTTATTATGGGATGTGGACCACCCATACCTATATCACTGTAAGGTGCAAGTGACAAATGGAGAAAATATGGATGAAACAGATATCCCATTTGGCTATCGTACTATTGCGGTTGATCCGGACAAAGGATTTTTCCTGAATGGCCGGGAGGTGAAGCTGCTAGGAACATGCAACCATCAGGATCATGCGGGAATCGGTGCGGCACTGCCGGATGAGGTTCAGAGATACCGTCTGCAGCTTTTGAAAGATATGGGGTGTAATGCATACAGGTGTGCCCATAATACCCCACCCCCGGAACTACTGGACTTATGTGATCAGATGGGGATACTGGTCATGGATGAAAACAGGGCATTTAGTACTGCAGAAGATGTGATGCGCCGGCTCAGAGGAATGGTAAAACGAGATAGAAACCATCCATGTGTTACAATATATTCTGTTTTTAATGAAGAACCACTACAAGGAACAGCTAAAGGAAGGAAATTGGCAAAAAGGATGGCTGCCCAAATTAAGGCGCTTGATCCGGAACGGCCCGTTCTGGGTGCATTTAACGGCGGATATATGGAGGCGGAAGGGGCAGCCACAGTATTTGACATCACAGGAATCAATTATTTTACAGACAGTTACGATGCTTTTCATGAAAAATATCCACTGCAGCCCATTGTCGCATCAGAATTAGTTTCTGCCTATTCCACAAGAGATACTTACATTGATAATGAGAAAGATCAAGTATTCAGTAACTATGATGAAAAAACAGCACCTTGGGGGGAAACGGTACGTGCAGCTAACAAGGCTGTTCTGTCGAGAGATTTCGTAATGGGAATGTTTATTTGGACCGGATTTGACTACCGGGGAGAACCGTCACCCTATGAATGGCCAAGTGTAAGCTCCCATTTCGGAATGCTAGATGTATGTGGATTCCCAAAAGATACATATTATTTGTATCAGTCATACTGGAAAAAAGAAACGATTCTTCATATTCTGCCACACTGGAACCATAAAACAGGAGAAAATGTGCGGGTGATGACTTTCTGTAACTGCGAGGAAGTGGAAATCTTTTTAAATGGTCGTTCTATGGGCAGAAAGAAAAATGAGATTTATATACAATGCACCTGGGAGCTTAAATTTGAGCCAGGCACGCTGTGTGCAACAGGGTACATTTCAGGAAAGCCTGTTATCATGGCCGAGAGGAAAACGGCAGGGGAAGCCGTTTCAATCCGGGTGGATTCCAATCGTGATTACGTAAATTACAGTACAAAGGATGCTTTAATTTTAAATATATCAGCAATCGACACATACGGTGAATTCCAGCCTTTGGAAGAGAGCTATATAGAAATAACTGCAACCGGGGCAAAATTTCTAGGAGTAGGAAACGGCAATCCTAACAGCCATGAACGCGAGGATATTAGCAGAGTCAGGCTATTCCGGGGACGCTGCCAGATTATTCTGCAGGCAGCGGCGGATCAGGACTTCCTGCGTGTAAAGTTATTTTCAGAGAAGCTGGGAAAATATAACGGGAAATGGGAAATACGCAGAGACAAGGACGAAAAGGAGATATTAAGCGCGGCGACAGTCTTTGTCAGCGGTTGGAGAATGTCCCACAAAGCAGTAAAGGAAAAACCGAAACTGCTCCTTGTTATGGACAAATCAGATATGAATACGCTGGAGCCTGTTGAATTTGAAGGAAAGGCACAGTCACAGATGGACGGAAAAGGAGGGTGGTACTGCCTTTATCGGACAACAGATATTTCTCAGGCTGATTCAGGGAAAACGCTATTTTTTAGTAAAGTGGCAGGCGATATTGAAGTTTATCTGGGCGAAGAATGTCTGACAAAAAAATCTTTCGGAATGCCGGGAGAAGTGACGGTGACACTCCCCTCTATAACACAGGAAAATTATGTGCTTTCTATCATAGTGAAAAACACGGCAACTGACCTGAAAGCAGGAATTTTGGAACCGGTGCTGCTCATTCCATAACATCTCAATATAGGATCTTTCCTTTCTGATCCATATAAAGTATAATTAAATATATAATATATGAATAAGAAATCAAGCATATAGGAAAACAAATCGAAATCTTATGAAATTGATGAATTGGATTAGTATCTGTCCAGTCAAGGAACATCAAGGAATTTCAGAAAAATCTGCTGAGAGGGAGATCGTTTTTTATGGGGAGTAGAAAAAAAGAATATGCCGAATTCCGGTTTTACGAAAAACCCAGAAAAGAACCGGTACTGGCATTGACAGGTGAGTGTTGGAATCGTAAATACGGAGAAGGAAACGAGGAACTTCATTTTCATAATATGGTTGAGATTGGGTACTGCTTTCATGGGAAAGGGCAGGTTATACTAAATAAAAAACATCATGATTATGACGATGGATTTTTTACATTTATTCCTCAAAATTATCCTCATACAACCAATAGTAGGATAATCAGTCACTGGGGGTTTTTGTATTTTGATGCTGAAGAGCTTATTTGGGAAGCCTTTAAAGGAAATATATATAAAGCAGAAAAGATACGCACAAGTATTAATAAGAATGCCTTTGTATTTTCCTCGAAAGATGTGCCTTATCTGGGGAATCTTGTGCTGATGCTTTTTGATCTAATTAGTCAGGGCGGAAATTATTCAAAAGATTCTATACGATGTTCACTGGTTAATATTATACTGCAGATACTGCGCATAAAATGTAAGGATGATCAGCCAACAGACACGGAGGGCAGGAGTAAGATTGTTTCTGCACTGGAATACATTAGTGATCACTATCGGGACGATCTTATGATTTCTGATCTCGCGGAATGCTGTCACTTAAGTGAAACGCATTTTCGACGACTTTTCCAGAATGATATGAATATGACACCAGTAGAATATATTAATCTAATCCGTGTACAGGCGGCCTGTGATTATATGAAAAAGGAAGACTGCCATATGGAAAAAGTGGCCGACAGGGTAGGCTATCAGACAATGTCTACTTTTAACAGAAACTTTAAGCAGATAGTTGGAATAAGCCCGTATCAATGGAAGAAACAGATTAATGCAGGAGCATCCAGAGAGGGTGGATATCGGGTAAGCGCCAAAAAGGGATGGGAATTTTGAAACTGGGCTGAAAAGAAAATTTCTATATTAGCAGAAGTCGTTGCTGCATAGAGAGGGTCTCTATGGGGCAGCGGCTTTTTATACATTTATCATTGTCTCAAAATGAAAATGGTCAAATTTGCTCTTTTTAAGGGCATTATTGATAACAATAGTGATGTAGCTGATGATATAATATCACTATAAAAGAACAGAAAACATGTGAGAATATAAACAATCTGCACATAATAAAGCTGTTCTAAATATATACCGGTATTACAGTTATAAATGTTATTACAACTGAAGTTAAATGGATAAAAGTAATGTACGAATTTATTGGAGGAAAAAGGATGAAAAGAAAAATTGTTGCGCTTTTACTGACAGTTGCTATGGCAGGTGGACTTGTAGCATGCGGAGGCAGTGAAAAGGCAGACACGCCAAAAGAAGAAAAAAGCAGTGAAGAGAGCGGAAATGGGGATAGTATAACCGTATGGTGCTGGGACCCGGCTTTTAGTATTGTAGCCCTTGAAGAAGCTGAAGCGATTTACCAGAAAGAGAATCCGGATTTTAAGCTAAATATTGTTGAGACACCTTGGGAGGACGTACAGACAAAACTAACTACTGCTGCAACATCCGGAGATTTAAGCACACTGCCGGATATTCTGCTAATACAGGATAATGCATTCCAAAAAAATCAACTGAGCTATCCAGATGCTTTTGTAGAACTGACAGACTCGGGGATTGATTTTAACGAATTCAGCCCTGGTAAAGTAGGTTTTTCTACAATTGACGGAAAGAATTACGGGGTTCCGTTTGATAATGGGACATGTATCGGGGGTTACAGGACAGATTATTTGGAACAGGCCGGCCTTACAATTGATGATTTTACAGATATTACATGGGAGCAGTACATAGAAAACGGCAAAAAAGTTTTAGAAGCAACAGGAAAACCTTTGATGACCCAGTATGGCGGAGAGCCGGATCTGATCTGCGAAATGCTCCAGTCTGCAGGCGAGTCCATGTTTAAGGAAGACGGCAGTGCATTTTTATCTGATAATGAAGTCTTAGAAAAAGCAATGGGTATATACGCAGAACTTGTTGAGACTGGTGTATTGCAGCAGGTGAATGATTGGAATGCTTATGTGGAAACTATTACAAAAGGTAATGTAGCCGGAACTATTAACGGCTGTTGGATCCTGGGTACGATTCAAAGCTCGGGGGATCAGGCTGGAAACTGGGCCATTACCAATATGCCAAAATTGGATGGTGTTGCTAATGCGACTAATTATTCAAGCAATGGCGGCTCCAGTTGGGCAGTAACATCTAACTCTGATAATCCGGAGCTTACAATTGATTTCTTAAAAAATACTTTTGCAGGAAGCATAGAGTTTTATGAGAAAATTCTTCCATCTACAGGTGCTTTAACTACTTATCTGCCGGCAGGTGACAGTGATGTCTATGCAGAACCACAAGAGTTTTTTGGCGGGGATAAGATTTATGAAAAGATAACACAGTATGCAGGCAAGGTTCCAAGTAATATTACAGGTATGTATTATTTTGACGCGAGGGATGCAATAGCAACCGCTCTCAGCAATGTGGTTAACGGATCTGACATACCTTCGGAACTAAAGACCGCAGAAGAAACAGTAAATTTCAGTATGGGTAAATAATAGAACCCTGATATGCTTAGAAATGGATCAGTTTGGGGGCAGACTGATCCATTCTCAAATTAAAGGAGGCAGTGGCGTGGATAATAAGAAAAAAAGAAAAAGAATGACTCTGAGCATGCGTGGGAACCTAACGGGATGGGCGTTTCTGGCACCTGGAGCAATTTTGATTTTGTTTATGAGTTTCATTCCAATCTTCAAAGCACTACTGATATCATTTCAGACAGGAGTCGGAGAGGGAATGAAGTTTAACGGAATAGGTAATTATGCCAGAATGTTCCATGATAAAGTATTTATGGAGACTTTAACAAATACCCTTTTCTACTTAATACAAATCCCTGTAATGATTTTATTCGCATTGGTGTTGGCCACAATACTGAACAAACCAAATTTAAAGTTCAAAGGATTTTTTAGAACCTGTATTTTCCTTCCATGCGCAACCTCACTGGTTTCTTATTCTCTTGTGTTTAAATCATTGTTTGCAGCGGACGGCCTGATTAACCTGGTCCTGCTGAAATCGGGAATTTTTGATATACCATATGATTTTTTGGGGCATCCATTGAGTGCAAAGATTATTATTGTCGCAGCAATGGTATGGCGTTGGACAGGATATAATATGGTCTTTTATTTATCCGGTCTGCAAAATATTGAAACTTCGGTGTATGAAGCTGCAAAAATCGATGGTGCTAATTCTTTCCAGCAATTTTGGAAAATTACAATTCCATTATTGAAGCCGACAATTGTCCTGACAGCAATTATGTCCGTAAACGGAGTTCTCCAACTATTTGATGAATCTGTGAACCTGACAAACGGCGGCCCCGGAAATGCAACTTTATCCATGTCTCATTACATTTACAATGTTTCTTTTAAGTATGTGCCGAACTTTGGATATGCGGCTGCAATGTCCTTCCTGATCATGTTATTGGTTGCAGTTATGGCATTTGTTCAGATGAAAGTAGGTGATAAACGTGATTAAGGCCAAAAGATCAGTACCATATATAATATTAATAATAGCTACAATCGTCAGTATATTTCCATTCCTATATATGGGTATATCAGCAACGAATAAAAGTATAGATATCATAAATGGTAAATTACTGCCCGGAACTTATCTTATTGAGAACCTGAAAAATCTACTGGCCAATCAGTCAGTGGGCACTGCTTTATGGAACTCCTTTAAATATGCAGTGATCCTGACCTTTATTAGCCTTCTGGTCTGCTCTCTGGCTGGTTATGGTTTTGAGATTTATCATGACAAGGCAAAAGATATGCTAATGGCCATAATTCTGCTGGCTATGATGGTGCCATTTGTGGCAACAATGATCCCTCTGTTTCAGATGTTTTCTAACGCAAAACTGCTCAATACAGCATTAGGGTTTGTGCTGCCTACGATATCAACACCTCTTATGATTATGTTTTTCAGACAGAGTGCACGTTCATTTCCTTGTGATATTATCGAGGCTGCCAAAATTGACGGATTAAATGCAATTCAAATTTTTTATCGAATGTTCATGCCGACTATGCGTTCCACCTATGCGGCGGCGGCAACAATTATTTTTATGAACGCCTGGAACAATTATTTGTGGCCCAAAGTGATTATGCTGACAGAAGAGAGTATCACAATGCCGATGCTGGTAGCAAATCTGACAGCTGGATATGTAACAGATTATGGTATGCTTATGCTTGCGGTATCTATATGTACGCTGCCTACAGTAATCGTTTTCTTTGCTTTGCAGAAAAGCTTTGCAGAAGGAATCACAGGCGCCGTTAAATAAGCATTTATTTTAGCAGATAAGAAAGAAAACAAATAGTGAGGAGAATTATCATGACAAGAAGAGAAAATTTTATATCTTTGATCAGAAGAAAAGGGTATGAATATGTGCCGGTCGAATTTGTGCTTTGTCCCTCTCTGCAGGAACAAATAAAAGAGCGCTTTGGAACAGATGATTATGAAGATTATTTTGGATTTCCATGGACAAAGATTGAAGACATTCGTTTAAAAAATCACGATACTGAGAAATACCGCTCATTTTTTAATCCGCCTTTGGCAGAAAACGGGGATATAGATCAGTGGGGAGTGGGGCATGAGCACTCTCCCAACAGTATGCATATGACCTATATGCGGCATCCGCTGGAGAATGCAGAATGTCTGGAGGACCTGCAGGCTTATCCATTTCCTGATTTTGCAAATGGATATAAGGAGCATCAAAAAGAACAAGTGGAAGATGCCAAAAAACATGATCTGGTTGCACTGGGCGATATGCAGATTACACTTTGGGAAATTTCCTGGTACTTAAGGGGAATGGAAGAACTATTCTGCGATATGATGGAGGGCAATGAAATTGCAGAATTTATGTTTGATAAGGCATTGGAAATGGCCCAAATACGTGCGGAATCTTATGTAAATGCCGGCGTGGATGCACTTTTCTTCGGAGACGATATTGGCATGCAACACACAATTATGATGAGTGAAAACCTGTATTGTGAATGGATTAAGCCAAGATTGAAAGCACTAATTGATCATGTAAAGGCAATAAATCCTGAGGTTATCATTTTCTATCATTCGTGTGGTTTTATTGAACCCTTTATACCACATCTGATTGATGCAGGTGTGGATGTATTAAATCCAATTCAGAGTGAATGCATGGATTTTAAAGAAATTTATAATAAATATGGGGACAGGCTGTCATTTCATGGAACAATAGGGACACAAACCGTCATGCCTTTTGGAACACCAGAGGAGGTAAAGACGGCGGTGTGGAAAAATTTAGATATAGCAGGAGAAAAAGGCGGATTGATGGTTGCTCCGACACATATGCTGGAACCGGAGGTACCGATAGAAAATATACTTGCGTATGTGGAAGCCTGTCATGAGTATAAAGTAAGAAGGCGTTAGAGTATCTCTGCCGGGAACTGCTGGTAGGCTATCTACAATATTATGATATGAGAAATATTATCCAGAGAAATCATTTCGGAGGCAGAAGGATTTGCACCCCTCCATATATATGAGGACTTTTTATGAACAGCTTCAATATGCAATGGATTCAAGGGCACAAATACTGTTCACTTATCAGGCTGCTGCAGATGACAGGCTGGCCAGACAATGTATGGATGATTTCCGCAGGTCACAGCGCTATGACGGCCTGCTGTATAGTGCCTATCCAAACATGGTAGCCAAATGTGATTCCGGCATTTTCTATTTTTTACATTCTGATGCTGCATGACCAGATGATATATTTGGGGACAAAGAATTAATTCAGGACCATATGCCGGCGGTAGATGGAATCTTACGCTTCTTTGAAAAATACATTGGTCCAAATGGACTTGTATGTAAGACCGGAGAGCGTCATGGGGAAGGAAAATTCTGGTCCTTTATCGACTGGGTTCCCACATGGAAAGCCGGATATCACAACAACGACGGCCATCCGCCTCCTCCTTGACAAAGCGGCAAATGTGGAAGAAGCGCTGGTCCTGCTTTCACAGTATGACCTGCATGCTTCTATGGGGATGATGGTACATCTGGCCCTTTCCGATGTGGAAGGCCGCAGTGTCGTTGTGGAATATGTGAACAATGAAATGGTCGTCACAGAAACTCCCATTGTCACAAACTTCTATCTGGCAGAGGGGGAGAAATACGGGATCGGAACTTCACAGTCCCATACCAGATACGACATTCTGAATAAGGCACTTACAGAACAGGAAACAATGACAGAAACAGGTCTTAGGGATGCCCTTGACAGCGTAAGCAAAGACAATTTTGGAGAATTTGAATCTACAGAATGGAGCATCGTCATGAATCAGGAAACGAAAGAACTGACCTATTATCACAGAGAAAACTATGATCAGGGATATACCCTTTCGGTGGAATAAGCAAGGAGAAGCACAATGAATTATGTAAAAACACTGGTAGATTTGTATCGTTTAAAGAGACAGGCAAGGCTGAATACAAAACAAATGCGCGCCCTGCAGGAGAAAAAACTAAGACATATGTTCCACTATGCATGGGAAAACTCTGTTTATTACAAAAGGACCTTTCAGGCTGCCGGAATCACAGAGGAACAATTGGATGAACTGCCTCTTTCCTGTTTCCCGACTATGGACAAAAAAGTATTTCTGGAGCATTTTGATGAACTGGTGGTTCCGGATGATTTACCGGGAAACCCGGTTATTTTGCATACGATGAATCCGCATGGAACAGCATGCTGCTTGGCATGATCCGTGCAGCACTCTGGAACATGTCCATGCCGCAGATCCTGTCCCTGCTTGCGAAGCGAGCCAGATGTATCTGGATATCAAGACCCCCATTGAGGAATGGATACAGCAGGTCAAAGAGTTCAGCCCCAATATTATTATTGGCTATCCCTCTGCTGTCAAAATACTGGCCGAGCTGGTGGAAAACGGCAGCGTGGAGGTAAATGCAGTGCGGGTCATTTCCTGCGGAGAGCCTCTTGGCGCAAGCCTTAGAAGTTATCTTGAGAAAACCTTCCGCACAGAAGTGGTTAATTTCTATGGTGCAAGCGAATCACTCACACTGGGAGTCGAAATAGATCCGGAAAATGGCATGATTCTCTTCGATGATATGAATTTCATTGAGGTCGAAAACGGCGGGATGTATCTCACCTGCCTGTATAATTTCGCCCAGCCATAATCCGCTACCGCATCACCGACAGCCTGGTACTGAAAGCGGCAGAAGAGAGCAGCCCATACCCATTCACAAGGGCCGTCAGCCTTTTGGGGAGAAACGAAGATATCCTTTGGTTCGAAGACAGCGCCGGAAACAAAGAGTTCCTGCATCCACTTGCGATCGAAGGGTTCTGTATCGAAGGACTTCTGGACTACCAGTTCCGGCAGATCGCAAAAGACGCATTTGAAATGTATGCTGAAATTTCCGGTTCTGCGTCCGAAGAGTACATAAGGACAGAAATGCTCTATCAGATGAAAAAAATACTCTCTGAGAAAAAATTAGAATATGTGCAGTTCTATGTGAATTTTGTGGACAAGATATTCCCAGATCCACGGACAGGTAAAAAGTCACTGATTTATGCGGGGGATGCTGTGCAGTAAAATCATGGCACTTATACTGACAAATTAATTTAAAAGGGGACTTGAAAAATTCAAGTCCCCCGTGTATAATTTATTTAGAAGTAATCAAAAGACATTGGTGGTCTGATGATCGCACTTCGGATTGCGGTGTAATTTTTAGTTACAAGCTATCCTCTACGGCAATAGAGGATAGCTATTTTTTGTCATGATGATTATCTATGTAAGTTAATGCCGCAAAAATCACCAGCACTAATGTTAACACTTCAAGTGTATTCATTTTACATTTCCTCCTTCGTTTATTTCCGAAGGAGATCACCCGACTATCCTCTAACTTCTATTCAATTATACCCGATAATTTTAACATGGGGCTTTATAAAATACAATAAGGTCCTTCTTCAATTTCAAATAGGCAGATGCCTATTATTTTCTCATTTCACATCGTTTTTTCTATAGATAAAATATATCCAAATCTATTATTTATAAGTATTTGCTATCTATATGATCCCCTGATATCATTAAAGTAGTTAAGAAACATTCGATACATCGTTTAGAAATTATTTATTTTTTTTGTTAGATGCATGTTATTTGCACTGGTTATAGTTAATCCAGATGAGAAAAGGAGAATCTGAATGAAAAAAGTAATTTTACAAGGGAGAAATATTTGTAAAGTTTTTTTCCGGAGAAAAGCCAAAAATAATGTGCTGAACAACATTGATGTAGATATCTTTGAAAAGGACTTCACGATTATCATGGGGGCATCCGGCGCCGGTAAAATCAACACTCATGTATTTCTTAAGCGGTATGGACAGTGTGACCGGCAGCAGTGTGGTCTACAGAGGTAAAGATATATGCAGGCTTTCCGAGAAGGAAATGGCCGATATCAGGGCGAGGAAATTTGGATTTGTATTCCAGCAGTCTCACTTAGTCAGCAACCTGACTTTACTCGAAAATGTGCTTGTTGCAGGTTACGTCGGAAGCATCGGAAAAGGCGGTGATATACGGAAACGGGCAGAAATGCTGCTTGGTGAGATGGGCATTTTGGATGCCGCAGACCGTCTGCCGGCAGAGACTTCAGGAGGGGAAGCACAACGGGCGGCCATCGCGAGGGCAATAATTAATGCACCTGATATAATTTTCTGCGACGAACCGTCAGGAGCCTTGAATAAATCTAATACATAATAGGTCCTGAATCTGTTAAGTGAGAGGAACCAGAAGGGGCAGAGCATCCTAATGGTAACCCATGACCTACGTGCAGCCAGAGGGGAAACCGGATCCTTTATCTGGAAGACGGGAAGATTCTGGATGAGATGGAACTGCCAGTCTATCGGCCCGAAGAGGACAGGGACCGGGAATGCAGGCTTCAGGACTGGCTTTCCGGATTACAGTGGTGAGGAGGTGCAAAACATGGAAAACAGAATGCTATGCAGGGCCGGAATCCCAAAACATAAGGGCAGCCTTCTGGGAATTGCCATCCTGTTGTTTTTAATCTCCATTTCCCTGTCCACCGTTCTCACCGTATATCTTGGAGGCGGCAGTTACATACGTCAGGAGATACGACGGGCCGGGTTTGGAAACCTTACTGCATGGGTATCCGGTGTGCCGGATATGGATGCGCTTACAGACAGCATCGAGACACAGGATGGGATCGGAAGAACTGGGGTACAGAACCTGATCTTCTCGGATTATGAAGCAAACGGTGTGGAGTCAGACAGTGAAGGACAGTTGATTCCCTGGATCTCCGATTTACCGGTACTGCCATGTCTGGCCGCTTTCGCAGTCATTTTAATACTGCTTGCGGGATTCACAGTACTGAAGCTTAAGAAAATCACCGCTATTACGCCAATGGGAGCCATCCGGGGTGAAGCATCAGACGCAGGATGGAAACCGGGAAAGAGATTCCCGATAAGAGCCGGGGGGCTTCCTTTCCGGTTAGCCATGCGCCAGCTCGTGTCTTGGAAAAGGCGGTACTTAAGTGCCTGCCTGATTGCTGTACTGCTTGTATTCTTCGCGTCTCTGGCGGGGCGGATGAATATGTGATTACTGAACCGGAGCGGTTCCACATCAGTCAGGGAAAGACCAGCCAACGGCCGGATGAGGTTGTGCTGACAGAAACAGCTGCATTAGATTCAGGAGTATCCATCGGAGATAAAGTGACCATCCGCGGCGATGCGGGAATCGGGGAATTCACAGTTTCCGGCATCTACCATTGTGCCAATGACATGAGGGCAAACATCGGGATGAACCGGGAAGGGTATCTCACGATCGGGCAGGATAACCCGCAGATTTGGTGTCACCATTATTTTCTTGCGGACACATCACAAAAGGCAGCGATCACAGAGGGGCTTACACAGACTTACGGAGGCGATATACATGTCCATGAGAACTCCTGGCCGGGACTAATCGGAATTATTTCGGCAATGCAGGCACTTCTGGCATTTATGTACGGGATGATTGTAGTATTTGTATTTATTGTAACCATCATGGCCGGAAGCAAGATTCTGACTAGCAGGGGAGGTATACTACTCAGCCCCCCAACCGCATCGTACTTTTTTACCGAGATGCAGAAATCACCGGAGAATATACCCGGGTAGGAACATTCGATGCAACAGATGAATTTGTAACGGCAGTGGAGGAAAACCCTGTATTAGAAGGATGGGGAAATAAAATCGTTCAGATAGCGCAGCCATAAAGAAAATCAGAATTAAGTAAGGAGATCAAACAGGAAAGAAATCAGACAGGAATATTTAACCGGAGAACGCCCACTTTTTAAAGGTGAAAACTTAAGAATATATGACACGACATTCACGGATGGGGAATCCCCTCTGAAGGAAAGCAACCATATTGAACTCTACCGGAGCATGTTCAAATGGAAATACCCGCTGTGGTATGCAAAGAACATTCTGGCCGAGGACTATGCCTGGTTTGAGATGGGCCGTGCAGGAGTATAGTATACAGATCATATCACGGTGAAAAATTCAGTCATCGAGGCGCCAAAGAATTTTCGCTGGTGCCATGATGTAACACTTCAAAACGTCAGTTTTCCTAATGCCGCTGAAACTTTATGGCACTGCAACGGGGTACTTATGGAGCAGGTTACTGCCAAAGGTGATTACTTCGCCATGAACAGCCGGAACATGAAGCTTTATGATTTCCAGCTGACAGGGAATTATTCCTTTGACGGGGTAAAGAACATGGAAATCCATCGGGCAAAAATGCTTTCCAAAGACGCTTTCTGGAACAGCGAGAACGTAACGGTATATGATTCGTTGTTATGAACCCGTCAGGCGGAACGATCCGGGCTGATTATATCAAGGAGCTGATTATTGAAAAAGACAAAGTAGATCCGGATAAGACAGCCGTTACCTGCAGAATGGGCCACCTATCAAAGAAGGGAGCGTAACAAATGGCAGTCATGAACCGGGGATTCGGTATCATCCTGATTCTGTTTGGAGCCGTAGTGCTATTGTCAGCCTGTGGAAATGGCACTGACAGGAAAATCGGAAACAGTACGGAAGATCTCACAAGGAACCCCACAGCGAACACTGAATCAGGAGGTGCACAGATGCAGGCGCTAATTATCGAAGTTAACGGTCAAAGCTTTAAGACCGGCCTGTATAACAATGAGACGGCAAAGGCATTATTAGAACGGCTTCCCATGACACTAAATATGGATGAATTGAATGGAAACGAAAAATTCTATTATCTGGACGATAGGCTGCCTGCAGACTCCGAAAATGTAGGCAGTATTCAGACCGGGGATATTATGCTCTTTGGTTCTGACTGCCTCGTCCTGTTTTTCGAAGATTTCAGCACATCTTACAGTTATACCAGAATAGGACATATAGACGATTCACAGGGATTTGCTGATGCACTGGCAGACGGCACCGTGGAAGTGACTACACCCCCTTTGCCTCCGTATCCGAAAACTGCCTCAGAAACAGCATTACATGCGTGGCTCCCACAAAGGCATTTAATCTGGCCGGAATCCAGACGGCTGCAGTGATTGTCCCGGACGTCAGCCTGCGCCATAAGGTAAGCCGAGGACTGAATACCGATGAAGTCGCAGAGCCAAACGTGTTTGCCGCAATTGCGCCTGTTGCAGCCTTTTCCCGGGGTGGGGGATGGCTGGATGACCTGCGGGCATATTTGTGGGAAAACAGAAGATTCGCGGAGAACTATATCAAAAAAGAAATCAAAAGCATATCAGCCGTTTCCGCAAGGGCAACCTATCTGTTATGGCTTGACTGCAGAAGAATCATTGGGAATTCCTCAGATTTATGCCATTTTATAAGAAAACACAGCGGCCTGTATCTCTCCGACGGAAATGAATACCGCAATGGGGAAGGATTTCTGCGTATGAATCTTGCCTGCCCGAGACAGCAGGTGGAAGATGGGCTGAATCGTCTGAAGGAAAGCGTGGAAGCTTATGAAGCATGGGTGAGTAAACAGTGCTAATAAAAAGCACAGTAATTATTATTCTTTCCCTATACTTATAAATTCGCCAGAAACGATAACTTCTTTTTTATCCTATTCACAGAGAGGGACTGCTTGAATCAAGCAGTTTTTTTCTGTATTCACTTGGAGAACATCCGATGATTCTTTTAAATATCTTTGTGTAATAATTAAAGTCCGGCATCCCCACAAACGCTGCAATTTCCTGAATCTGAATTTTTGAAGTACTCAACAGACGGAGTGAACTGTGGATACGGCAGTTCATGATGTAATCAGTAATAGTCGAGCCAACCTCCTTTTTGAAAATTTTAGATAAATAAGGGGTGCTGACATGGCAGTATTCAGCGAGTACCGAAAGATTCAGCATATCACTCAAATGGAAATCAATATAGTTGAGTGTATCGCGAACAATTTTTGAATACTGGCTGCGCGATTTATTTTGTACCAGCATACAGTACTCCCGAACCATCTTTTCATGGATTTTGTCCAGTTTTACGGAAGAACTGCTGTCACTGATCATCTTTACAAATTTACTGGAAAGCTCGTGCAGATATACCGGATGTACATTACTTCGTCCTGCGCCCAGCCGCAGCATTGTATTTGTTGAATAAAGTGATGCTTTTTTGTCAGACACAAAATCATTGATCCTGGGCGGGTAAACAATACTCATAAACTGTCTCGTAATAAACATCGCTTCTGTAACATCACCTTTTGCAATTGCCTGCAAAAGAGGTTCCTCTAACGCATAGCGCTGCTCACAGACAGTCATGTTTATTTTGTAATCATCAATAGGGACATAGGTGGTGTTTTCTTCAATTTCTCTGGTATTTGTAAGGCGCAGGGGAGTAAACGCATATCCAGGACTTACATAATTGATGATATCGGTTAAAATGGTAACCAGACGGAAATTATCATCTAAAACAGGAAACTGGTATAAAAGTCCACGAATGTTTTCCAGTTCGGTATGATTTAAATGGTGGCGCGTAATTAAAAAATCGAAATACGGCTGATCTAGCTGGCGGCGCAGAAACGGACCAACGACGGCCAGATCTTCCCTGTCCGGGTAAGGATGAAAGAAGATATAGTTGATTTCAAAGCAGTCACTGTAAAAATAAAAATGATTATGTTCTACCTGATTTAACATCTCACGGATATTATCATATAATTGTTCTTTATTTTTCAACCCCCGCCGTAATCCGATATCAATATTAGAAATATCACCATAAGGCGTGAGATAGTAATTGAAATTTAAAGAAATCGTATTTTGTAACATTCGCTGTAAAAAATAAATCAATGCATTGTCCATGAGCTATCCTCCCGTATAAAAGATTCCTGATATCGAAATTTTATCATAAATTCTATACGAATGTAAACGAAAATATGTAATAAATATACTCCAAAACGCATAGCAGGATAAAATCATACTAAAAAAAGACCGTATAATCATAACAAATTAGAAAAATAAGTGTTAGAATAAGCACATGATAAACATATGAGAGAGGAAATGCAGAAGCAAACACACAGTGGAGGTTCAAGATGAAACAAGCAGTATTAGAAATCAAACACATGCGTAAAACGTTTGGTCCGACAGTTGCACTGAAAGATGTAGACGTTGTTCTGAGAAAAGGAGAAATCCGTGGACTGATTGGAGAAAACGGTTCTGGAAAGTCTA
This sequence comes from Clostridium sp. AF19-22AC, assembly GCF_003479085.1. NCBI lineage: Bacteria > Bacillati > Bacillota > Clostridia > Eubacteriales > Clostridiaceae > Clostridium > Clostridium sp. AF19-22AC. The sequence continues at coordinate 111,893 of NZ_QUGN01000014.1, forward strand.
CTATCATGTCGATTGCAAGCGGAAGACAGCCGGCGGACAGCGGTAACATGACTTACATGGGAAAGCCGTGGAATCCGGCAACTATGCTTGAGGCACAAAAAGCCGGAATATCTATGATTCTTCAGGAAGCCAATACGATTCCGGGAGTCACCGTTGCACAAAATATTTTTGCGGGACGCGAAAAAGAATTTTCTAAATTCGGAATTATAAATATGGCAAAGATGTGTAATGAAGCTGATAAACTGTTAAAGAAATTTGGAATAGATTATATCAAAGCTAGTGATTCAATTAATCATTATACTTTTGAAGACAGAAAGCTGATTGAAATTGTCCGCTGTGTGACTGATGAGACACAGATTCTGGTTGTAGACGAAACAACTACTGCATTATCGCTTGAAGGACGGGAGCTCCTGTACAGGCTGATCCATAAAATGGCAGAGGAAGAGGGCAAAACAGTCGTATTTGTATCACATGATATGGATGAGATTCTAGAACACTGCTCTGTGCTAACCGTGTTGCGTGACGGTGATATCGTAGGTGAATTAAACAGAAAAGAGATGGATGCAGAAGGTTCGGTTAAAAAAATCCGTTATCTGATGGTAGGCCGGGAAATTGGAGAAAAGTATTACCGTGAGGATTATGATACCTCACACGGTAAAGAGGCTGTTCTGGAATTAAAAAATCTAACTTTCGGGGGAATCAGAGATTTCAGCATGACGCTGTATAAGGGGCAGATCCTCGGATTTGGAGGATTATCAGGATGTGGAATGCATGAAATTGGACGTGCTGCTTACGGATTAGAAAAACTGGATGCCGGAGAGGTCATCTGCAACGGGAAAAAGATTCAAAATCCCGTACAGGCAATCAGACAGGGAATGGGATATATTTCCAAAAATAGGGACCTGGAGGCATTGATACTGGATGCATCTATTGAAGAAAACATTGTACTGCCGTCTCTTTCTTCTTTACAGAAAGGCATCGCAGTATTACCAAAGGATGAACATGCACTGGCCAATCGGGAGATTGAATCTTTAAGAATCAAATGCCGCAGTGGAAAACAATTGGTTAATACGTTATCCGGTGGCAATAAGCAGAAGGTGTCTTTTGCAAAGTGGTATGCAAAAGGTTCTGATGTCATTATCATGGACTGCCCGACCCGGGGTGTTGACATCGGTGTAAAACAGGCGATGTACGCATTGATCGAAGAAATGAAAAAAGAGGGAAAGGCAATCCTGATGATTTCCGAAGAGTTATCAGAGCTGGTAGGTATGGCAGACAAGATTCTGATTATGAAAGATTTTAAGGTAGCAAAAGAGTTTATGCGGTCTCCGGATCTAAAACAGACCGATATCATTGAGTACATGATTTAGGAGGGATGAAAGTGGAAAAGAAACGTGATGCTTCACAATTAAAAGGCTGGTGGGGCAAAAATGTGTCGGCAGCTGCCTCCTATGGAGGTCTGATATTCTGTATTGTGTTGTTTACGATTGTGACTCCGTTATATGGAGAGAGCATCTGGTCACCAGCAAAACTGGCAACCTTGATGTCCGATGTAATCGTAACAGCCCTGATGTCGGTAGGTGCGGTTTTCATCTACGCACTGGGCAATCTGGACATCAGCATTGGTAAACAGATCGGTTTGTATGCAGCAGTTATGGTAGTGACCGGAAATCTGTGGGGAACACTGATACCGGGAATCCTGATTTGTCTTGTATTATCTGTATTTATTGCTGTTGTGAACGGAGCGTCCGGACCAATATTGAATATTATTCCGATTATTCCTTCAGTAGTAGTCATGCAGGTACTTTCGGGAATTATTACAGTGATATTCTCATCTATGGGAACAAGAAGTATTACATTGAAAACCATTAATTACAGCGCCTTCAAATCTCCGGTTTTGATGCTGCTGGTATTATTAATCGAAGTGGCTGCAGCAGTATTCCTGTTTAACTATACCATTATAGGAAAACAGGCAAAAATGCTTGGTTCGAATAAAACAGCAGTAGGCCAGAGTGGTGTCAGTATAGTGAAAATACGTGTGCTGTGCTATATCATTGCCGGAATCTGTTTTGTAATTGCAGCGGTCTTCCAGATGGGATATACGGGTTCCGCATCAGATTCTACAGGAACTGGTTTTGAGATGAATATCATGGTTGCCTTGATTCTCGGAGGCATGCCGATTTCCGGTGGCGTGAGATCCAGAATCTCAGCAGCAGTAGTCGGAGCATTTACATTCTCATTGCTGGATGTGGGGCTGCCGATGGTAGGACTTCCGACCAGAATGACATTTATTGTAAAGGCAGTCGTATTCTTAATTGTTGTATTAATTACAAGCAGGAGTAAAAATACAAGTATATTACCAAAGTAATAATATAGGGAAACCTATTTATTAAAAATTCAAAATGGAGGGAAAAAGATGAGTTTATTAAGGAAAGCAGCAAAGAAGGCAGCAGCAGTGGTATTATTATCCGGTATTGTGGTGACATCCATAGTTGGCTGTGGAGGCAGCGACACAAAGTCAGAGGGCACAAAAGCAGAGAGTACAGGTACTGAAACAAAGGGAGGGAAAATCCTTTTTATGCCAAATACCAGCAGCGGTCCTGTATATGACTTCACTCTGGCATATCTGGATATGTGGACTCAGGAACTGGGATATACATATGAAACAATCTACGGTGATGCAGCAAACGATCCGGCAGGAAACCTGGCGGCAGTAAAAAATGCAATGACCAGTGATGTTGTCGGTCTGATTGCAATGCAGGATGGCGGAATCATTGACATTATGACAGAATATCCGGATCTCTATATTGCTGGTGTAGGATCGGATATGGCATCCGTTTACAGTGAGGAGGGTGCAAGTGCTGCAGCAGCTGACAACGATCATTTTCTCGGGACTGTTGCCGCCGGATTCGCAGATGGCGTAAATACAGGGAAAATGCTTGCCGAGAAGGTTATTGAAGCAGGACACAAAAAAGTCGCAATCTGTATGTCTCCGGCATTTGCCTACCCGCAGTATGCAGTTGCTGATCAGACAATCCGTACAGAAATCGAAGCTTACAATGAAAGTGCCCAGGAGCCGATTGAAGTTGTAGGTGAGGAAGCAACCGTATTGATGTTCAAACCCCTGGACGATACATTCTTCAATGAACCGGAACATAAAGATTTAGATGTAATTGTAGGCTTGTGCGGAGGTCAGGCATTTGTATATCCGACACTGGCAAATGCAATTGGTAACGGTACAGCAGACCCTGATACAAAGCTTATCACATTTGGTCTGGAAGGTGCAGAAGAACTGGTTGATGATGTTGGAACAGGAATAGTTGAGCAGACATACCTTCCCAACTATGAGGAAATTTTCTTTGCAATTGCCATGCTGGATAATGCGATTCAGGGAAAACAGTATAATGATTTCGAGAAATCTGAAGTGTTAGATGGTGTATATGTAGCCATAACAAGTGATGAAATTATGACAAATATTGAAGAGAATAGTCCACTGCTCACGGCTGATATGTCAAAAACTTCTGCTTCTATTGAAGTTGGAAAAGAATATCTGACAAGATATAACCCGGATGCAACTTATGCAGATCTGGTGAAGTTTATGACATCTGACGCATTCTCAGAGAAAGCATATGAATAGCAGATAGTTAGACAGAGGTGAAGGAGGTCAATCTCAGTTATGAAAGCAAAAATAGGTATTGGAAAACGAATTGCAGGCACACTTGCACTGCCCGTCCTTATGTTTCTCATTATGATGGTCTTTTGTTATTCAAATGGTAAGATGTATTTTGGAACATTGGATATGTGGAAGACTTTGATAGTCAATATTACAGTTTCCACTACCTGTGCATTGGGGATTGGTCTCCAGTTCAATAATGGCCGTTTCGATTTTTCCGGTGGTGCAGTAATGCTTTTGTCAGCAATCATTGGCGGAAACCTTGCCAAAAATATGAATAACAATGTGGTATTATTTGCAGTCCTTTGTATTGCACTTTGCACCCTGCTGAGTGTTTTCGTTGCAGTACTATATGTATACGGCCGCCTGCCGGTAGCAATCAGCACGATTACAATGGCATTGATTTTCGAGTCAATTACACCGCTGGTATTTAACGGAGCCGGAATCAACTTTATTGCAAATATGGAAATGAAAAAACTGGCAACGTTTCCGGGAGTATTAATCCCATTCATTACCGCAGTTCTAGTATATTTGTTTTATAAACGATATACTCTGACCGGAAAACAGTCATTACTTTTAACTAACAATCAGGGCGCTGCTGTTGATATTGGTATTAACGAAAAGAAAAACGTAATCTTATCATATGTATATAGTGGAATTATATTCGGATGTGCAACAATGGTATGGACTTCTTCAACAATCAAGTCCGCTTCCTTTACTTCACTGTCAACGGTAAGCGATTTGTTTACCAATATCCTGCCGGTATTTATCGGGCTGGCATTAAGTAAATACTGCGGGGAAGCATTGGGAACTGTGATAGGAGCAGTCACATTAAGTTTGATGTCCTATGGATTGCAGGCAGTACTGTCTGCCGAACTGGGAAGTGCGGTTTCTATGGTGATTATGGGACTGTTCATTTTCATCTTTAATATCATTACTACACCATACGGAAGCATTATCACGGCATGGTTCGAAGCGCGAAAACGTAAAGAGGAGCTGAAAAAGACATGATAAATTTGCAGGAAAAACCATTTTATTTAGAACAGGAAGCAATTGACTGGGTGAATGAAACACTTGAAAATATGACAATAGAAGAGAAAATCGGTCAGTTGTTTATCCATCTGGGACGCAGTACAGATGAGGGATATCTGAAAAATATGGTTGAAAAATTCCATATCGGAGGCGCCCGGTATATCGAAACTGATTCAGAAAAGATCTTCCGGCAGAATCAGATATATCAAAAATTCAGCAAGATTCCTATGTTTGTAGCCGTAAATGGTGAAACCGGAGGAAACGGTCTTTGTAAAGACGGTACCTTTGTTGCTACAGAAGCTGAGTGCGAAGCAGCCGGAGACACCGAAGCGGCTTATATGATGGGAAAAGTCAGTGGGAGCGAGGCGCAGGCACTGGGATGCAACTGGAATTTCGCCCCAATGGCAGATATTGTCTTCAACTGGAGAAATACCATTGTAAACACGAGGTCATTTGGAAAAGACCCGGATACGGTTCTGGATATGTGCCGTGCGTATTTGAAGGGAAGTCAGGAAAGCAACGTTCTTTCCTGTGTAAAACATTTCCCGGGAGATGGCGTGGAGGAAAGAGACCAGCATCTTGTAATGGGAATCAACAGTCTTTCCTGTGAAGAATGGGATGACTCATTTGGCAAGGTGTACAAGGGCCTGATTGAGGATGGACTGGAGTCCGTAATGGCAGGCCATATTGCATTGCCTTCATACAGTAAAAAGTATTGTCCCCAGAAGAAAGATAAGGATATTATGCCCGCAACTCTTGCGCCGGAATTAATTGAAGGACTCTTAAGAACCGAGCTGGGATTTCAGGGAATTGTGGTAACAGATGCTTCTCATATGGGTGGGCTGTTAAGTGCAAAACCGAGGTCCGAACAAGTGCCGGGGGCGATTGCAGCCGGATGTGACATGTTTTTATTCTTCCATGACCCGGAGGAGGATTTCCAATATATGCTGGATGGCTATACAAATGGTATAATTACAAAGGAACGTCTGAATGAGGCGGTAACACGTATTCTGGGCATGAAGGCTAAACTAAATCTTCATAAAAAAAGAATGCCGGAAATATTCGATGAACAGCATGTGCTGGGGTGTGAACAGCATTACAAGTATGCGGAAGTGATTGCAGACAAGGCAATTACGCTGGTAAAAGATACTGCAGATTTACTGCCGGTCGATGTGAACGAGAAGAAGAGAGCAAGGCTTTACTTTTTGGAAAGCGCACCGGTATCTTATCTGGACGGTCCGGACCCTGCAAAGAAAATTGTAACTGAAGAACTGGAAAAGGCCGGATTCGAAGTGGATGTCAATGAATCCTATTATGAGTTGGAAATGAAGGAAATGTCCCGGTTTAACCGGTATAAAGTAATGGATATGCCGGGTGCGGAGGAATTCAAATCAAAATATGATATTGTATTTGTATTTATAAATATGAAAGGCTATGCACAGGAGAATAATGTGCGTCTGAAGTATTCTGCCGCTCATTCCAATGAGCTCCCGTGGTGGGTAAGAGAAATCCCGACCGTATGTGTATCACTGAACTATACGAATCATCTATATGATCTTCCTATGATGAAAACATTTATCAATGCATATGCACCTACAAGAGCGTGCATTCGTGCGGCGGTAGAAAAGATTGTCGGAAATAGCGAATTTAAAGGAAAGTATAACAAAAATGTGTGGTGCGGCTGCTGGGATACCCGTCTGTAATCTTTTGACTGCATCAAAGAGGTAAGGGCTATGAAAATCAGAAAAATGCGGACAAATCATTTTGTGAATCCGGTCGGATATGATGTGTCTAAGCTATCGTTATCATGGGTAGCGCAAAGTAATGGAACTCGTCAGGAAGCTTCTCATGTGGAAGTTTCGGAATCTTCAGGATTTGAAACCCTGATTTCCGACAGCGGCTGGAAGATACTGGACAATTTAAATTATATTCCTTTGGATTTTGCAGGGAAGCAGCTAAAACTAAAACCATTAACAAGATACTACTGGCGCGTATCCGTAAAAGCTGATAACGGGGACGGGGCGGTAAGTGAGACTGCATATTTTGAAACTGCAAAAGAAGGTCTTCCCTGGAAAGGGAAATGGATTTGCGCCCCGTTTCCGGAACATCCTGTTTTTTCCGGAACATTTAAAGCGAAAACGGGACAAAAAGCACGGATATGCATCTGTGGTGTCGGGCTCTATGAAGTGTATTGTAACGGAAAACCGGTAAGCAATGAGGCACTGTTTCCGGGATATCACAGTTATGATTTACAACTTTTGTACCAGACATTTGAAATGGATAAACTGCTCTGCGACGGAGAAAATGAAATCACTGTAATGTTGGGAAAAGGATGGTATATGGGTCGTTTTGGCTTTGGCGGCGGTGTCGTCAATACATATGGCAGCCATATGGCATTTCTTTGTGATGTGTATCTTGACGATAGTGTGGTAATGTGCAGCGATGCTTTCTGGAAATGTAAAAAATCACCGGTAACGGACAGCAGTATTTATGACGGAGAAGTCTGGGATGCCCGGTTAGAAGAATCCGTTGAATGGATGAATGCGGAATTGTTGGAGGATACGGAAGCGAAAAAACTGTCGGAAGCGCTAACCGAACGAATCAATCCACCGGTTTCGGTTGTTGAAGTCAGAAAACCAGTGGAGATAATCAGAACACCCTGCGGGGAAACAGTATTGGATTTTGGTCAGAATCTGGCCGGCTGGTTTACTTTTACATGTGATGAAGAAGCCGGCTGCAAGATAGAGGTTGACTGTGCGGAACTAATGCAGGACGGCGAGTTTTATCGGGAAAATCTCCGAACCGCGCAGGCAAAACTGACCTATATTTCAAATGGAAAACGCAGCAGAGTAAGACCGCATTTTACATTTTTCGGATTCCGTTATCTGCGTGTCAGAGGCCTCCGGGATATAGCGGCAACGTCTTTTCAGGCGCATGTTCTATCATCGGTGTGCGAATGTACCGGGGAGTGGGAAACAAGTAATCCTCTGGTAAACCGTTTAATAGAAAACAGCCGCTGGGGACAGTTGGGCAACTTTATCGAAGTGCCCACAGACTGTCCGCAGAGGGACGAAAGAATGGGATGGACAGGAGATGCACAGATTTTCAGTGCTACGGCCTGCTATCAGTATGATTCGGCTGCATTTTATGCAAAATACATAAAAGATATGTGGCTGGAACAACAGGTGATTGGCGGAAGTGTACCATTTATCATTCCGTCACCAAAAGCAGACCTAATGCCCGGTGCATTACAGAGCAGCGGCAGCTGTGCATGGAGTGACGCGGCAGCGATTTTACCGTGGACGCTGTATCGGTTTTACGGGGACCGTTCTCTGTTAGAAGTAGAATATCAGGGAATGAAAGCATGGGTTGATTTTATCCGTACTCAGGAGACAGAAGAACATCTGTGGCAGAGCGGATTTCATTTCGCAGACTGGCTGGCGCTGGATAATCCAAATCCGGGACCGGCAGGGAAGACAGATCCGTTTTATTGTGCCAGTGCATATTATTTCTACTCGGCATCGCTCGTGGCAAAGGCTGCAAAGATACTGGGGTATGGGGAAGACTTCTCATTTTATTCTTCTTTAGCGGAAGACATCCGAAATGCATTTCAAAGAACATATTTTTCAGAAGACGGACGTTGTAAGATTGTCACGCAGACCGCATGTGCGCTTGCATTGATGTTTGAATTATGCAGAAAAAATGACAGAGAAAAAATAGCAGAACAGCTTCATAAAAAGCTGGAGAAAAACCAGATGCATCTGGATACCGGATTTGTGGGCACCGGATATTTATGCAAGGCATTGGCGGCATCAGGATACCAGAAGGATGCGGTAACATTATTGCTGCAGAAGGATATGCCTGGCTGGCTCTATCAGGTAATCATGGGAGCCACAACCATCTGGGAGCGTTGGAACAGTGTACTGCCGGACGGACAGGTCAATCCGGAAGGAATGAACAGTTTGAATCACTATGCAAATGGGGCTGTGTGCCAGTGGATTTATGAAGACTTATGTGGAATATCTCCGATAGAACCGGGATTTAAGAAAGTCTTGTTTGCACCAAAACCGGATTCCCGCCTACAGTATGTGAAGGGAAAATATGAAAGTGCGATGGGAACTTACCGCTGTGGATGGGAAATGACGGAAGGAAAATACCATTATCATTTGACGGTACCGTTTGACTGCACGGCGGAAGTTATAATTAATGGGAAGCGAATCGGGAATTTCCCGGCAGGAAGCTATAAATTTAAAGAAGAAACAGTTTCACGAGAATTGTGAGGTGAAGAAGTGCATGGAACATATAGCTATGAATCCTTATCTGCCATTGTATGAATATATCCCGGACGGAGAACCGAGAATCTTTGAGAATCGTCTTTTTGTGTATGGTTCACATGATTTTGCCGGAGGAGAAAAGGGCTTTTGCCCGGGCGACTATATGGTATGGTCAGCTCCCTTGGATGATTTAGGGGCCTGGGTGTGTGAAGGAGTGGCATTTCCCCGCAGCGAATGCCCGGACCTGGAAGAAGATGATGCAATGGCAGCGCCGGATGTAGTTCAGGGGACGGACGGACGTTATTATATGTACTGGAATACAAATGGACAGCGGGTATGCCGTGTTGCGGTCAGTGATACTCCGAGAGGTCCGTTTACATATTATGGAGAAGTGAGAAATAGAGACGGAACCCCATATGAGGATTACAAAATGTTTGACCCGGGCGTACTGACAGAAGATGGGAAGGTGTATCTGTTTACAGGCTTCTGCATACCCGGTCCGGTGCCTGAGAGATTTAAAAACAAGCCATCCCCATTCGCGGAAACAAGCCTTGGCTTTGAACTAGATAAAGATATGCTGACCATACGTTACGGTCCAGTGCCAGTGATTCCGGGAGCAAATGTCAGTGAAGGTACCGGATTTGAGGGACATGGCTTCTATGAAGCATCAAGTCCGCGAAAAATAAATGGGAAATACGTGATGGTCTATTCCGACGAAGAAAGCCATCAAATGTCATATGCGATTGCAGAAACTCCGTTGGGAGAATATCACTATATGGGAGTATTGGTAAGCAATGCAGATATTGGAATCAATGGAAACGAGTCACCGGTGATGCCATGTGGAAATGTGCACGGAGGGCTGGTGCAGTTGAAAGATGACTGGTATATTTTTTATCATCGTCAGACACATGGAATTGAGTGCTGCCGGCAGGGTTGTGCGGAAAAATTGCCAATACGCCCTGACGGGTGGTTCGGCCAGGCAGAGATTACAAGCTGTGGCTTGAATCAGGGAGCACTTCCGGCAGAAGGTACTTATAATGCATGTTATTGCTGTCATCTGACAGGCAGCCTGTTTTCGAAGGAAAAGTTAAATGTACGTGAAAACCGGAGAATGTCGGAAGGATATATTTACGAAGAATCTACAGGAATGGATATGACAAAGTCGCTGCATTATCTCGCAAATTTGAAGAAAGATACGGTAATCGGATTTAAATATTTCCAGTGGACAGCAGTGAAAATACTTTATGTAAAAATGCGCGGAGAAGGGAACGTGTCTGTGGAAGTACATCTGGATTCTACGAAGGGCGAATGTATTGGGACTACAGAGGCAGAACTTTCCTGCTTATGGGCAGATTATGAAATTAAAATCCGTCCGGTTGAAGGAGTTCACGCATTATATCTGGTGCTGCAGGCAGAAGACGTAGCCGAAGTTATGGAAATTACTTTTGTGCCGCATGAGAATATAGACTCACTGAACAATCAGAAATAAGAATATTGTAGAAAATAGCTTTCGGAAAACGAAAGCTATTTTTGTATTTAAAATTGCTAAAAAGTTCTTGCTCATGACGTAACGTCGTGATTTATAGTATAAGCAGGAGGAATAAGCTATGAACAAAAAAAAAGCCATACCTGAAAATTTTATGACAGTCGGTGAACTTGCCAAGAAAATGGGAACAACTGTACGCACCCTGCAATACTACGATCAGGAGGGCGTTCTTTCACCTACAAGCGAAAGTGAGGGCGGACGCAGGTTATATACGCACAAGGATATGATCAGACTCCACCAGATACAATCGATGAAGTCATTAGGGTTTTCTCTGGATGATATAAAAAGTAAACTGGTTTCCCTTGACACACCGGCAGATGTTGCAAATGTCCTTAATGAACAGTCACTTGCCATTCAGGAAAAAATACGGCAGTTAACAGAGGTAGCTGCTAATATTGATGCCTTAAAAACAGAAGTGCTGCAAATGCAGACCGTAGATTTCAAAAAGTATGCGGATATTATCGTCAACCTTCAAATGAATAATGAATACTACTGGCTTATCAAGCATTTTGATGACGATACATTAGATCATATATCTAACCGCTTTGATAAGGAAAGCAGTATAAAATTTATGGAGCGGTTTAATCAATTAAATGACAAAGTTTTGGAATTAAAACAGAAAAACATTTCTCCGGAAGACGAACATGTACAGGAGCTGGCACAAGAATTTTGGTCTATGGTCATGGAATTTACAAATGGGGAAATGAGTATGCTTCCTAAGCTTATAGATTTTGTAAACCTTACGGATGACAATCACGAATGGCTGGAAAAGCAAAAAAATATTAATGAATATCTGCAGCCGGCATTAGAGTTATATTTTCAAAAAGCCGGTATCAATCCGTTTGAGGGGGTATAACGATGTCTTATGCAATAGAAATCACGGATTTAAAGAAAAGTTATGGGAATACTGAGGTTTTAAAAGGGATCTCTTTCCATGTAAAACAGGGTGAAATATTTGGAATTCTGGGTATCAATGGTGCAGGCAAAACGACTACCCTTGAATGTATTGAAGGCTTCCTTAAATATACTTCTGGAACCATAAAGGTAAAAGGAAAGATCGGTATCCAATTGCAATCCGCCTCATTGCCTTCCTATATCAAAGTAAAAGAAGCAGTACAATTATTTACAAAGTGGAAAAAAGCGGATACAGATACTTCTTTATTATATGCTCTTGGAATAAACGATTTAGAAAAGAAACTTTACACAGAATTATCGACCGGGCAAAAAAGAAGACTGCATTTAGCCCTTGCCCTTATCGGAAGTCCGGATGTTTTATTCCTTGATGAACCGACTGCGGGGCTGGATGTAGAGGGAAGAATTTCTCTGCATAATGAAATCCGCAAATTAAAGGAAAAGGGTACGACGATCATTTTAGCAAGCCATGATATGTCAGAAGTAGAAAATCTATGTAACCGCATCGCAATTCTTAATGACGGGGTTATCAGTTTTTTAGGAACAACAGGCGAACTGGCATCTAAAGTCGGAAAACGGTATATGATAAAAATATTGAGTGAAGATGGCGAAAAAGAATATTCGACAGGCAGTATTGCCGATAGTTTATTAGAGATTTTAGAAGAATATAAACGGAAAAACATTACAATTCTTGATTTAAAAATAAACCGCGGCACATTAGAACAACATTTTATAGATATTGCAAAGGGGTAAATCAATGAACGCTTTATTACTAGGTATTAAACTACAGTTTAAAATGGATATTCGCAGTAAAACGCTTTTGGTGACCTGTTATCTTGTGCCGCTTTTGTTTTTTGCCGTTATGGGTGGTATTTTTACATCACTCATGCCCGAAGCAAAGAATACCCTGATACAATCCATGACAGTTATGGGTGTTTCTATGGGTGCACTGGCCGGAGTACCGCCTTCAATAGTAGAAATATATGGAACAGATATAAAGAAAATGTATTCTGCCAATGGGATACCTATGTATTTTGGCCTCGTATCATTATTCGTATCTGCTTTCATTCATATAATGGTTATGGGACTGATCATTTTTGCAGCAGCTCCAATCATATTTCACGCAAGTATACCGTCAAATCTGCCGCTGTACTTCCTGGCCCTTGCTTTGTTTATCACAGTATCATTAAGTATTGCATGCATATTGGGACTGGCAGTCAAAAGTCAGGCAAAATTGACAATGTACAGCCAGATTATATTTTTACCCTCAATCATGCTATCGGGTATTATGTTTCCGGCCGAATTCCTTCCTAAAATCCTTGAAAATATAGGAAAGCTGTTTCCGGCTACGTGGGGATATATACTATTATCACAAAATAATAGAAGTTCATCTGCAGTCATACCGTTGTTTATAATCCTGTTTACCGCAGTCATTTTAAATAGCATATTATTGAAAAAAGTACGCTCCTCCTAGTAACTGCATATATCATTATTTTAGCCCGTACAACAATAGAATTTGTACGGGCCTTTTGTAAACAGATTCCTTATATTACCGGAACAGATTATTGTGTAGACGCAGATTCAATAACCTGACCACCACCCGGCAAATCATCCGAAGCGATTGAGAACCCCAAAACTCCATTTGCAACTAGCCCCTGTGCCATCTTGAAGAATTCATCATCTGTCAGGTCATTTCCGTTTTCATACCACTTGGCCATTAACCCGGTCATTGCTGAATAAGTATATTCCATCAGGTACTCCAGATACTGGGGCTGTTCCGGCAGATTCCAGAACTGGATCAGCATGGCCCGGAAGCTTTCCCTGAACTTATTTTTGAATTGGGGATCCCCATTATGGCCAAGCAGGGTGAAAATTTTCTCCTCATGCTTCTTAAAAATCGGCATACTGATCGAATACAGCAAATCAATGTTCCGTGAATCCGTTTCAAAAGAATGACCACTTAAAAAGTTGTTCACATCCCCGCCCACTTCTTTTATCAGATCATCTTCAATCTGCTCTAAAACCGCATAGACATCTTTAAAATAGTGATAAAAAGTTCCTCTGTTATTACCGGTTATGTTTGTAATCTCGGATACTGATATTTTTTCAATCGGTTTTTCTTTATAGATTGTCCAGAATGCATCCATTAACTTTTTCCTTGTGGCCGCGGTTACTTCCGGCTGTTTTTTCATGGCACCTACTCCTCTCTGCTAAAAATTCTACATAATTTATCTTCCATCATCAAGCAACAGTGTGTTCAACATTGTTGCTTGATAAAGCAGACTGATTTATTTATAATCACATCATACAACGTATTGTTGCATAAAACAAGTAAAGGAGAGATACGGATGTCAGTTATAGAAGTCAACAAATTGACAAAAGACTACGGACACGGCAGAGGTGTGTTCGATGTATCTGCTCATGTAGATGAAGGAGAGTGCTTCGGATTTCTCGGACCGAACGGGGCGGGAAAAAGCACGACCATTAGGCATTTAATGGGGTTTTCGAAACCACAGAGCGGAAATACAACTATCAACGGAAATGACTGCTGGGATTATTCCGCAGAGCTTCAGCACGAAGTCGGGTATCTGCCCGGAGAAATTGCGCTGCCGGACGGAATGACCGGTACACAGTTTTTAGAAATGCAAAAGAAAATGAGAGGTGTCACAGATGCATCTTATTTGAATACATTACTGAAAAAGTTTGAACTCAACCCTAATATCGGATTAAAGCAGATGAGTCTGGGAACCAAGCGAAAACTTGCAGTTGTTACTGCATTTTTACACGACCCCGAAATATTAATCTTAGATGAACCAACGTCTGGGCTTGACCCTATTATGCAGGAAATCTTCATTGAATATATTCTGGAAGAAAAGAAAAGAGGGAAAACTATATTTTTATCCTCACACATTTTCCATGAAGTAGACGCTTCCTGTGACAGAATTGCAATCATCAGGGATGGAAAAATTGTTTCGGAATTTGACCCCGAAGTACTGAGAAGAGAAAGTGACAAGATTTACCGGGTTACTTTTCAGGATAAAAAGCAGTGGCAGGACTTCACCGGACATCATTATCATTTTACCTCCATAAACGAAAGAAAGCTGCGCGCCAGAATCCAGCTGAAAAAAAGTGAAATCACACCGTTCCTGGCAGATATTTCCCAATATCATGTCAGTGATTTTACAGAGTTCCCCTTTTCTCTGGAAGATTATTTTATGCAGTTTTATCATGAAGATAAAATATTCGAGGGGGTGCAGTGATGAGCGATGTTATTATAAAAACAAACGGACTGACCAAAGACTACGGCAAGGGACGCGGTATTTTTGATATAAATCTGGAGGTCCACAAAGGAGAAGTATTTGGCTTTGTCGGAACAAATGGTTCCGGAAAGACCACGACAATCCGCAATATGATGGGATTTATCCGGCCTGATTCCGGAAGTTCAACTATTGACGGCCTTGATTCATGGAAAAGTTCTGCGGATATTATGAAAAATGTCAGTTATGTCCCCGGAGAGATCGCTTTTCCCGCACTGAAAACAGGTACCGAATTTCTAAAATCACAGGCGAAATATCTCGGAGTTACAGACTTTAAATACATGAATCATATCATCGAACTGCTCCAGCTGGACCCCACTGCTAACCTGAAAAGGATGAGTAAGGGGATGAAACAGAAGACAGCCATTGTTGCCGCACTGATGGGTGAAAAGCAGATTCTTGTGCTGGATGTAAACTGGGGTAACAGTTTTGGCGGTGCATCAAGTATATAGAGTTAAAAAGAATGGAATATAGTTACGGTATACACAGTTGATAGGAAAATATGTGTATGAAGTAATGTAGAATTTAGATATCTGGTATGAGAGAATATAGTCTCATTACCAGCTTTTTTATTGTTAGATATTCACAGAATGAGTGTTTCCTGTTTGATGTATTCTGTGAATGAATAATCAAGTAGGAATGCAGCAGTGTTGTTTTGCAAACAGCAGGTTTGAACAGAACTTCATACCTACTTTTTTAGCGTAAAAGTGAGAGGGACATTTCCGTATTTAATTAGGCAGATACTTCTCGTTGTAACACCGGCATAGTGGCATGGAGATATGACAGAGCAAACTCTTCAGACATAATCCAATCTTCAGCCATTTCCTTTTTCAAAATGACAGGCATGCGGTTATGGACATCCGCAATCGAATTGTTGGCATTTGTTGTCAGAATGACAAACTTGTTTTCACCATTAAACTCATTAAATATGCCTGCCATATAGAGTGTATGATCATTGGGAAGGTTAAAACGGTACTTGGTTTTTGTACCACTCTGTGACCATTCATAAAAGCCTGTGCTGGGAACCACACATCTGCGTGTATGCAGACTCTTTTTAAACATGGGACGGCTGTCTGCAGTTTCAGAGCGGGCATTAATGATGACACCTTTTGCCCCAAACCGTGGGAATCCCCATGTGCCGAGTTCTGGTTTTATACCGTTTTCTTCCAGACATAGGATTGGTGCTGTGTTTGTAGGAAAAATTTCACCATGTTTCATATTGTTTCCAGGATATCGATTGTCAAGTGATTTGACAATACGCATAATTTCCTGATTTTCTTCTTCTGTAAATAAACTATATCTTCCGCACATTGTTATGTCCTCCTGAGATTTATTATTGGGATTGCCCTTTTAAAAATGCTTCTGGATAAATTGTATGCTCTGCAATTGGATCAAGGCGGGAAAGTTTATCATCCATGAGCATAATTCCACGTTGTATGGAGTAGTGACCATAGCGCTGCCGTATCTTATCAATGCTCCGCTCTAAATCCTCCTGTCTCTGATCTTTAGTTGCTTCTTCTAAAAAGGAAAGCTGACGGTACTCCATATACGAAAGCTTGCAGGCACGTACACCCAGACTGCGTATCGGATTTGGCGGACGGTTATCCTGGCACAATGCAAAGGCTTTTTCAAAAATCGACTGTGAGGTACAGGTGGGGATATGAAGCCTTCCCTGCCGTTCATAGGAAGTGAGCGTATTGTCCCGGATGCTGATCTGGACGCTGCGGCAATAAAAATTCTCTTTACGCATGCGCTCCGCCACGCTCTCGGACAGTATATATAAAATGATTTTTATGTCTGTATCAGTAACCAGATCACGGGGCGTTGTGGTGCTGTTGCCTATGGTTTTAATGATCCTGTGGGAATAGGTATGTGAGACAGGAGAACGGTCAAGGCCATTGGCAAATGCCCATAGCATCAATCCGTTTTTCCCAAGCAGCCTCTCTAAAAACATAGGGTCTGTACGTGCTAAATCACCAATGGAACGGATGCCATGTTTTAATAATTTTGCATAAGTTGCTTTCCCGACATAAAGCAGCATGTCGGCTGGCAGACCCCAGATTTTTTCTTTAAAGTCCTGCCCGATCACGGTTGTGGCATCCGGTTTTTTCATGTCGCTGCCCAGTTTTGCGAAAATCTTATTATAGGAGACTCCGATACTTGCAGTAATACCAAGTTCCTGTTTGATCCGGGTACGGATTTCGTCAGCGATAACCTTTCCATTTCCGAAGAGACCAGTGGATTCACTCACATCCAGCCAGCATTCATCCAGGCCAAAAGATTCTACCCTGTCTGTGTATTCTTCATAGATTTGACTGGCAGCCTGGGAAAATTCAATATACCTGTCATATCTTGGCGGCGTAAATATAATTTCAGGGCATTTTTGTCTGGCCATCCATAGGGGTTCACCGGTTGTAATCCCATATCTTTTCGCCTCATAATTCTTTGCTAGGACAATCCCATGACGTGCATCTGGATCACCGGTAACTGCCATAGGTTTTCCACGGAGGCTGGGATTGTCTAGAGATTCAACAGAGGCGTAGAAATTATTCATATCGGAATGAAGGATTACTGACTGCTGCATATTAATCTGTCGCTCCCCACGTTTTTATAAGAGTATTATTTGATATATACCGGATTTTTATGTAGCAGAATGTAAAGGAAGCGGGCACTATGACAATTAAATCTGTGTTTGAAGTTTTAGTAAAAGTATTTTTAGAAAACAGTATTAAAGCATCTTCATAAATATTCAATACAGTTCTTTAATTAAATATGATATAATTTACCCAATCAAAACAGCAGGATAGAAAAGTACCCGGGATTAACGGTGGGAGACGAGAAATGTCTATAAAAAAGTCAATAGTAATAATGGAAGAATTCTTCTATGTAGAATACATAAAGGTGGCTTGATTGTAATGCTCAATATTGGCAAAAACGTTATGGGGCAATCATCAGGTTACGCAAGCACCGCTTTTGGTGAGCAAGGCAAATGATAGAGAGGGATATATCATTAGCGAAACAATGAAATTTACATATAGAGAAGAATTTCGGGAATGGCTTTGTAAGCATTGCCAGTCAAAGGATGGTATTTGGCTTTTGTTCAGTAAGGCAGGTGGACCAAAAACTATAAAAGTGGGGGAGGCCCTGGAAGAAGCTCTCTGTTTTGGTTGGATTGACGGATAGATGGAAAAGATTGATGATAAAACTTATAAGAAATATTTTTCTCTGCGGAGAAAGAATAGCAAATGGTCAGAGAAGAATAAGGCATTAGTAAAAAACCTTGAGGAACGGGGACTTATGACTGATTTTGGCAGGAAGAAGATAGATGAGGCCAAGAAGAATGGTCAATGGGACGCTTCAAATCCTCTTTCAATCATTACAGAGGAACAGATTACCTGCCTGTCTGCACTGTTGGAAAGGTACGAACCTGTTTACACAAATTTTCAAGCGATGACTTCATCTATAAAGAAAATTTATACACGGGCATACCTTGATGCAAAGACAGACGCTGGACGTGAAAAGCGGATTGTTTGGATGGTGGACAGACTCAAGAAAAATTTAAAACCAATGGAAGAAATTTATAAAAGAATCACTATGGAAGAATTAGAATCTATTATGAAAATTTAAAATTACGGAGGTATACGATGAATAAAATATTAGTAGTTATTGGTGGTGGACGTCCAAACGGAAATACAAATCAATTAGTGGATGCATTTATTAAAGGGGCTGTTGAGGTTGGTCATGAAGTAGAAAAAGTGTCTTTGAATAAGGTCGAAGTTAAAGGGTGTATTGGATGTAATGCCTGTCGTTATGGCAAACCATGCATACAAAAAGATGCGTTTAACGATTTGATACCTAAAATTACGTCTGCAGACTGTATTGTATTTGCTTCTCCCCTTCTTTTTTGGACGATTTCTTCAAAGTTAAAAGCATTTATTGAACGTTTTTATTGTATTGCGGAAGAAGATGACGCCCCACCGTATGGGCGATATGAGAAATACCCGATAAAAGATGCAGCATTACTAATGACATCGGCTGACAACTTCTTTTGGACTTACGAACAAGCAGTATCTTACTACAAATTCGCAATCATAAATTATATTGGTTTCAATGATAAAGGTATGGTATTGGCTGGTGGTTGTGGAGATACAAACGGAAAACCGCAGATAGACAAAACAGAGCATTTAATAAAAGCTTATGAGTTTGGAAAATCTATCTACAAAGAATGATGTAAATCCCAGCTTGTGGCAGGGAAAATTAGAAGTTGAGGAGGAAATAAAATATGTGGATATGCCCCAAATGTGGAAGAGAGTTTAAAAGAACAAATCAGGGACATTATTGCGGGAAAACACCTGAAACAGTATTCGAATATATAGATTCGCAACCATTAGAGACACATTCCCATTTAACAGAAATGATGATTGCACTACAAAATAGTGTTCCATGTATAAATGAACGTATACTATGGAGTATGCCGTATTATGAAAAAGAAGGAAAATCTATCTCTTTTTCTGCTTGCAAAGAGCATATTAGTTTTTATGTAGGAGTTGAAGCCATCGGAGAATTTGCATCCGAGTTAAATGAATTTGTCACAAAGAAAAATGCAATCTATTTTCCATATAATAAAGCATTGCCAACAAAACTGATTACAAATATTGTAAAGTGGTGTTTAAGCTGATTTGACAGTTTTCAGTTTAGCAAAGAAGAAGCATTAATATTTAAGTGAGGTGACGTGTAAAATGAATATAAAAGAGAAAGTACATGAGCTATATTGGAATAATGATATAAATTGCGCAAGAACTATCTTAATTTGCTTGGGAAAACTCTTTAATATTGAATATAATGCACAAACACTCCTATCAGCCATTGGTTTACATGGTGCAGGAGGATTCAGAGCACAATGTGGGTTGGTTGAGGGTGGCTTAATGTTTATAGGGATTTATTATAGTCAGCTTGGAAAAAATGAGGAAACGATTGTGTCTGTTTGCTACAATTTTGCAGAAGCGTTTACGCAACGGTTTGGTTCGTTAAGCTGTTACCATTTGCGCCCTAATGGTTTTACAGATAACGACCCACCGCATATGTGCGAAAACCTTACGTGTGAAGCAGTATCTTTTGCATACGATTTTATAAAAAATCAGGAAGCTACCGAAACTTTGTAATAAAGGCGTACAACAGAGTAAGACAAGATGTGAAAGATTGTGAAGGAAGATATGATACAACTTAGAAAAATGGAACAGACGGATTTGCCCGTTTTCAAGAAATGGCTGTATACGCCGCACGTTGCCAGGTGGTACCACGATCCACTGGATTGGATCAATGAAGTTGAGGAGCAGGACGGCGAGTTTTGCTGGATTCACCACTTTATTGTGGAGCATGAAGGTCAGCCCATCGGTTTTTGCCAGTATTACGCCTGCAAAGACAGCGGTGAGTTCTGGGGAGGCTACACAGCGTTGGGTGGGTCTTACAGCATTGACTATATGATTGGGGAACTCGACTGCCTCCGTAATGGCTTGGGTAAAATGATTGTGGCGGACTTAACAGACAGGATTGCCTTCCACCCTGACGCAAAAAGAATTGTGGTACAGCCGGAGCAGGAAAACAAGGCATCCTGCGGCCTGCTACTGTCCTGCGGCTTTGTGCTTGACACGGAAAAAGAGATCTATGTAAAACTTTTGCCTTAAACGGTACGCAAGGGCCAATTGTTCGATAAATCGAAATTAGTATGGAAAGACAATTATGCAAAAAAAGAAGTGGTTGTAGATTATTTATGTTAGCTTTGGTGAGTAAGCTGAACAAATTCATAAAGGGCAGAGCAGGTCAAGCGAAGATGCTTCTTCTCGTGATATGATGTCCATAAAGGAGGTGCATATCATGTACGCATGGGAAGCAATACAAAAAACGCTGGATTATATTGAAACAAATATCAGCGAAGAATTTGAAATTGAGTGGCTTGCGAACGAAGCCGCGCTGTCACTATTTTATTATCAGAGACTCTTTTCCCGCCTTGTCAGGAAGCCTGTGCGGGAATACATCAAGCTGCGCCGCTTGGCTCGCGCCTGTCAGTCGCTTGAAAGTAAGAAGAGCCGCATTTTAGACATCGCTTTGGACTGTGGCTTCAAAAACCATGAGACCTTTACCAGAGCTTTCAAGGAAGCCTACGGCATGACACCGGAATCGTATCGGGAGCATCCGGTGATGCTTAACCAGTTTGATAAGCCCGATTTGCTGCTCCACTACGTTATGATTGATGAAGGCGTCCCCCTCATCAGTGATGGTCTTGTATTGGAGTTTAACCGCAAAACACTGGAACAACCAGTCTTGTTTATGGGTGTGACAGGAATCATCCCCATTGACGGACAAATACCGCTTGGTGAAGCGACCGGCGTAGACATGCCCGGAGAGGTCTGGCAAAGATTACACCGTGAAAAACACGGTATCCCACGGGTAAATGGTGGACGTGAGATTGGTGTTGCCTATCTGGGAGATGTGCCGGAGGGATACTTCACTTATTTTGCCGGGTCAGAAGTAGAACAGGGTGCGGAGGCCAGCCATTTTGTTAAATGGGAGCTTCCTGCGAGAGAGTATATTGTCTGTGGGTTTGAAGCAGAAAATTTTGAGCAGCTTGTAACGGTGGCAATCAATAAAGCTGTTAAGTACTGCAGACTGTGGCTTGAAAAGCACGGCTTATCTATGGATGAATACTCTCCTGAAATGTATTACAACAGCTTGCCGGATGCTGTCTACATGGAGCTATGGATGCCCGTATCTGAATCTGCTGGTTAATTTTACAAATCAAAGGTAAACTTAATAGGCATTATCTGAAGTTGATGAATTAGAATTTATGGAGGCGAGAATAATGAGCAAAGAGTATATAATACCAGCGTGTTCGGGAATAAAAATTGATGTTCAGCAAGGACAAAATATTACAGTGGTTGACATTGAGGGCGGTCAAGTGGTTGACTTTTTTGCAGAAGTGACAGATAAACCGGATGAATTTCTTTCAACTGGAGTAACGATTGACTGTAATGAATCTTTAAAATTAAAAATTGGGGACACTATTTATACAAACTTATATACTCCTATGATGGAAGTTCTTTCTGATGATGTTGGCGAACATGATTTATTACACCCATGTTGCCGACCAGAAATGTATGATTATTTCTACCATAATGGTAAAGGACATCGAAACTGTTTCGATAATATCAATAATGCCCTTAAAGAACAACGGCCAATTATTACACCTGTCAATCTGTTTATGCATACGAAAATCAATACTAACGGAAATATCTCAGTAGAAAAGCCTATTTCTGAAGCGGGAGATCAAATCATATTAAAAGCATTGTTGAATATCACATTGGGAATTGCCGCTTGCAGTGTTTCTGAAAGCCAATGCAATAGTGGCAAATGTTCATCTATTAAAGTAATCATTGACTAATGTAAATTTCAGCTTGACGAATTATTTTAAATACACACGTTCTTGGAAAAAGGCAGTTTTAGTGGTTAAAGTGTACTTAACAGAGCGTAATAAGTAGAGAAACAGGCAGGCACTTGGTTAGAAAAACCAAGTGTGATGCCTGTTTTTTGTTGGAGAGGAGGTGACAAATCTGAAGAAGATGGAGATTAGTGTATACGAATTGCTGGCGGCCGCCAGAGAAGCACAGGGAGTGAACTATGTGAAAGGGGATAAAATATTCTGTCAAAAACGTCTCCGGGAAGACACAGCCCATTTGGTCGAGTTTCTAATTATAGAGGATCAGTCTGCTCTGGGAAGAAAAGGTGAATACCATAGACGGTTCTTAACAGAGGAGGAATACCAAAACATGTTGATGCTGAATAAACATGGAAGTATTCAAATCAAGAAACATGCAGAGAGATGTGGGGAGTTTCTCAACTATTTACCCGTTCCAGGCTCATAATGCATCGAACCAGCACTTACAAGACCCTACCAACTGGGGAAAAAGAAAGAGGCCTCCCCCAACACGAAATTTACTAAAAGGCAATAGGAGCTGGGGAGTGATTTGAGAGGAGGGGAAAATTCTTCCAAACCTAAAAGACAGAAAGGATGTGATAACAATTATTATTGGAATAGATCATGGATATTATGCTATGAAGAGCTCCCACGTGTGTTTCCCAACAGGACTTACCGCTTATGATTATGAGCCGTATACGATGCAGAATGTCTTGCAGTTTCAGGGAACATATTATGTCTGTGGTACGGGACGGCAGACGCTAATGAAAGATAAAACAGCCAATGACAATTATTACCTGCTGACTATGGCAGCAATCGCAAAGGAGATCCGGTACCGGAAAGCAGAAAAGAAGACCAGAGTTGTCCTCGCAGCCGGTCTTCCGCTTGCCGGCTTCGGCAGGGAGAAACAGCCGTTCCGGGAGTATCTGTTCCGCAAAGAACAGCCACTGTGTTTCCGTTATGAAAATGAAGGCTATGAAATTCAGATTGAAGATATAAAACTGTTCCCCCAGGGATATTCTGCCCTGGCACTGCATCCGGAATTTATAAATGGAGAGCCTTCTGTGCTTTTGATCGATGTAGGGGGATGGACGGTGGATCTGATGCGGCTGGATAACGCTGTTCCCAATGCGGGCACATGCCGCAGCCTGGAACTGGGTGTCATACGGTGTATTGACGAGATCATGGAGCAGGTACGAAGACGGACAGGACTGTCTGTAACGGATGTTCAGATTGAGCGTGTCCTGGGAGGGAACCCCTGCAGCATGGAGAAGGAAGCAAAAGAAATCATCCTGCGCTATGGCAGGCTGTATACGGAACGGATCCTGTCTTCCGTGATGGAGGCGGGATTTGACTTAAAAGCAATTCCCTCCGTATTCATGGGCGGAGGTTCAGCCATCATAAAACGCTACGTGACACCGCAGGATGGCCTGTGTCGGCAGATTTTCCTGACAGACGTCCATGCCAACGCATCCGGGTATGAACGCATTGTAGGGCAGATGTGGGCGAAGTGAAACGCCCCGTTTTTTCCTTTCGCCCCAACATGGATATCGCGGAGCACAGACAGGCGTGGGAGCTCCTGTCGCATGTTCCGGAGGGGCAGAAAAACCAGTATCTGGTCCAGGCTATTCTAAGAGTACAGGAGAGGGGATATCTGGAGAAGGTGATCCGGAAAACTGTTCGGGAAGAACTGAAAAGCGGCGGAATGACATGTCCTGAAGTTCCGGTGGCAGATACAATCCCGGACCAGATGTTGGATTTTTTATCAAAATTGGATGACAGTATTTAAAGGAGGTGGTGCCGATTGAGGGGATAATTGCGTTTTATTTGGCAGACTCAGTCCCATATAGATACATTATTGCATATGCTTGGTTTCCGGAGCTTTCAATGGCTGATCTTTGTTGGGTATTGTGAATAGCTTTCCATGCATCTTTGGAGTATGTTGTGTATAACAAAACGAAAGGAGAGACGCATATGCCAGAGATGAAAAACATATGTGGAAAAATCCCGCTGGACCTGCATGAAAAGGTCAGGCAGGAGATTGAAGAGACAGAGAGCAGCACACAGAAATTTATACTTCAGGTCATTGAAGAACACTTCAGCAAAGGAGAGATGAGGATGAGCATGGATATGAGAACAGTAGCAGTACAGGTAAGTGAGGAACTTTTTGTAAGACTGAAAACAGTCATAATGAAAAAAGGCTGTAAACAAAAAGATTTCCTGCTTGCCATTATCCAACAGGCGATTGAAGCCGAAGAAGCAAAATATAGGCAGGAAGAAGAGACAGAGCAAGAGGGCGGAGAAATGCCGGTAGAAACAGCGGAAAGCCCGGCAGAGCCGGAAGAAGGGGATGTCAGAGAACAAGAAAATGGCGATTTAGAGGCTGAGGAACCAGAACAAGAAGAATCAGAAGCTGAGGAGCCAGAACCAATAAGAACAAATGATGAGGAAACAGAACTGGATGAACAGCCAGAGGAGTCAGCAGAAGTAGAGGTAAGTGAAGAAATACAGGCAGACTTCGAGGATGCAATTTAACGAACAAATAGATAAAAGGGTAGAAACGGTGTGGAGGAATCCATGCCGTTTCTTTTGTCAGTCCATAATATGAAGGAGGTCGGTATATGCAATCATAAGATTTTTTGATTTGTTTTGCGGCATTAGAGGCTACAGGAAAGGTAGTGACAGCCTATCGATTTAAAAGAACAATATTTTGGTACAGAGATTGAGATGACTGGACTTACCAGAGAGCAGGCAGCCAGATCAGTAGCAGAGATGTTCGGTACGACACCATATTATATCGGTACTTATTATAAAACCTGGGGTGCCAAGGATCCAGAAGGAAAGGAATGGAGATTCACCTATGACAGCAGTATTCACGCCCGAAGGAGAGAAGGCAGCCACTATACTTATGCGGGGGATGATTATAAAACGGAAATGGTCAGCCCAAAGCTGGAATACTCTGAAATGGCAAAGCTGCAGAGTGTTGTGAGATGTCTGCGGAATCATGGAGGGAGGGTGAACTCATCCTGTGGGATGCATGTTCATGTGGATGCGTCGAACCACACCCCGAGGAGCCTCAAGAATGCCCTGACTATCATGTATGCAAAAGAGGATATTCTCTTCAAGGCATTGAAAGTTAACCCCACTAGAGTGGATCAGTGGTGCAAAAAAGTACGGGAAAATGTGCTGGCCGATATCCGCAGGATGCCGTCAAACAACATGTCTATGGAGAAGTTCCGGCAGCTCTGGTATGAAGAGCAGAGAAATGGAGGCTATTCCCACAGCCACTACGACCAGACAAGATATTATGCCCTGAACCTCCATGCGGTATTTGACAAAGGAACAGTGGAGTGGAGGTGTTTTAACAGCACGTTTCATGCTGGGAAGGTGAGGGCAAACATTACGCTTGCCCTTGCCATTTCTGCACAGGCTATCAACCAGAAATGTGCCCACATGAGAAAAACCGAAATTACGGAGAATCCTTGTTTTACCTTCCGGACCTTCCTGCTTCGTCTGGGACTGATCGGACCGGAGTATAAGAATGTCCGGGAACATTTGCTTGCAAATTTGGAGGGCGACAGGGCATGGCGGTATGATAAAAACAATTATACGTGTTTGAGAAAAAATGAAGAGACACGGTAGGAGGTGTTTGAATATAGAAGAGAGATATTATTTTGCCTATGGCAGCAACATGAATTTAGAACAGATGGACTTCCGATGTCCGGATGCCTCAGTTGTTGAGAATGTCCGTCTGGAAGGCTACCGTCTGGCATTTTGTGGAGATAATCCGGGAAATGGAGTAGCAACCATCCTTCCGGAGGAGGGAAGCCACGTAGACGGTGTACTTTGGCGGATCACTCCACGCTGTGAAAAGAGCCTGGATCGTTATGAAGGGTACCCACACCTGTATGGAAAAGAGACGGTCTGTGTTCGTAATACAGGGAGTATGCAACAAAATGTTACAGTTTATGTCATGAATGCCCCTTATAAGGACTGCCCGGCAAAACCATCAGATTTTTATTTGAAAGGGATCCTGGAAGGATGCAGGCAGAACCAACTGCCAGTGGAACCTGTCATGGAGGCCGTGAAACGCGCGAAAAAGGATCTGGGACAACAAAAAAGGAATAGCAGGAGCCGTACCGAAAATGGACGGAGCAGATAAACCGCAGGGAACAGGCATTCCTGCGGTTTTGCAATATAAAAAAGGCACCTGCGTCAGCGGGTGGAAAGGAGCATGATATGAAGATCAGGAAAATGAAAACGAGGGCAGTGGCATTGGGACTTGCCCTGCTGATGGGGATGAGTACACTGGGAAGTGCTGTGACCTATGCAGCCGAAACCAGTGAAACATCCGAAACTGCCGGTGAGCCAGCAGCGGCCGAATTGGCAGATACACAACCGGCAGAAGAAACAGTTACGGTTGTGGCAGAAGATATCACAAAGGATGTGTCGGATGACACATTTCTGGTGGAAAGCTGCATGGATGGGATTACTTATGATTCCAGTCAGGAGGAAGTGACACTTGCAGAGATTGAAGCAGAGGATGGCAGTGCATACCATCCGGACCAGGCAGGAACTTATATAGCCAAATACATGGTAGTTCCCAAAGACAAAAGGGATCCTTATTTTGTTACCCGTAAGATTATTCTGACTGATACAGAAGGGCAGGCCCATATAGAAGATAATGGCGGCAGGAAACAGAAAGAGGACACCAAGTCTGAGGAAGACTCGGAGGAGGATGCTGACTCACAGCCGGAGATTCAGGTGATCAGTACCGATGAAGAAGATACAGGAGAAGCACTTCAACAGCTGGAGGAGGATATTGCATCCGGGAATGTCCTGGTATTTTCAGGTGCAGATAATCGCTTTTCCGCTAGGGCAGGCGTTACCCTGGAAAAGGGAGAAACCATTTACTATCCAAGTTATATTGGCGATTATCTGACCTGCTGGTTTCGAGTAAACGGGAAGCTTGCATATTGTCTGGAATCCCATAAATCAAGCCCTCCAACAGGGGATTATGTGGCACAGGTGCTGGATTCCAATAAGGCACTGCAGAAAGTTCTCTATTATGGATATGGTGGTGCAGGTGATGTGACAGGCAGCTATTTATCCGGAAAAAGTGCGGAGGAAAAATATGTTTATACCCATATCGCTGCCAGTTATTCTTATGCAGGAGAAGCAGCATTCACAGGATGTGACTATAATGATCTGGTCAATGCAGGGGTGATCGCTTATATTGATTACCTGACCGGGTTGGAAGAGCCGCCAAAGGGAGAGCTGTCCTTGTCGAAGACAAGGGTAGAGGCTGTCCGCAGCGGTGATATCCAGAAAACGCCAAATATCAAACTGAACGGTGACCACAGGAATTATATATCCATTAACATTCCAAAAAATGTGACAGGATATAATAAAACGAAAGAAACCTCAGCGTCCAATGGAAAACTGAAAGTTTATGGAGGCGACACCTTTTATCTGGAAGCCAAAATGACGGTAACGGGAAAGTATTCTTCTGGAAACTTGAAGGGTTCTGTAGGGGAGACCTGGAGAACATTGGTTCTTACAACCGGAGAAGCAAATCAGGATATTGGTGTCTTTGAATCGGAAAGTGCACAGCCAGTAAGCTTCCAAGTAGATTGGCTGGAAATGGCCAGGATTGAACTGGAAAAGAAGGATAAGGAAACACAAAATGTATTAGCGGGGGCTATATACGGAATCTATACGGATCCTGTGTGCCAGAACCTGCTCATGAAGATGCCGGCTACCGGTACGGATGGAAAGGCAGTCAGCAACTATTTCGATGCAAATTTAAAAACTGTGTATGTAAAAGAAATCACCGCACCTGCCAATTATGCCATCAATACGACGATATATCCGGTTCAAGTATCGACAGAAAAGGCAGTGAAGGTAGAGGCAGTAGATTCACCGGTCAAGGGGAAAATCACTTTAAGGAAAGTGGATGTGGAAACACAGGAATTTCTCTCACAGGGGGACGCAAAGCTTGTAGGGGCAGTCTATGGACTGTATGCCAAGGCGGATATCCCAAAGCCAGATGGAACAGGCATTCTGTACAAGAAGGGCAGCCTGATCCAACAAAAGATCATTGGAGAAAGTGGGGAGACCGTATTTGAGGATGTAAATTTGGGAAGCATGTTCATAAAAGAGATCTCTGCACCGGATGGTTATCAATTGGATACCACGGAGTATGATGCCACGCTGACCTATGATGGACAGGAGAAGCCCCTTTTGGCAAAGGCAGTTACAGGAAAAGAGGATGTGATGAAGCAGGCATTCCAGATTATTAAAGTATCAGAAGATGGAAGCCAGACTGAGACAGATTTGGTAAAGGGCGCTGAATTTACAGTCTATCTGATCAGTGAACTGTCTAAAGTAAAAAATGGAAGCCTGAAACCGTCTAATGGGTCAAGCTATACAGCGGGAGATTTTACAGCCTATGATTTTACCGGGGAAAAGCCAGCAGTAACTTATGAAAATGGTAAGGCAGTCGATGTTCCTGTTTTAGTGACCGATGCCAAAGGATATGCGAAAAGTGTGGAGCTGCCATATGGCTCTTACGTCTGTGTAGAAACAAAGACACCGGCGAATCTAAAACAGGTCAATCCCTTTGTTGTTACAGTCGACCGTGACAGCCGCGAGCCGCAGCAGTGGCGTATCTTTGATGACCGTCCGTTTGATTTTTTGCTAAAGATCATCAAGAAGGACGCACAGACAAACCAGACGGTTCTGAATAATTCCGCCACTTATAAAATTTTTGATTGTGAGAAGGAGGAATATATAGAGCAGATTATCAACTATCCGGAAAAGAAGAAAATCTCAGAATTTTCCACCAACAGCGAAGGATATCTTGTCCTGCCGCAGGCATTGAAAGCGGGACATTTCCGGATTGAAGAGATCTCTGCGCCGGATTTTTATGTAAGGCATGGATATGAGCAGATGTTAAAAGATGGTGAAGCGGCCATATCGCCACTCGATATCACAGATAAGGGTGTCTATCAAAAGAACTCAAAGGAAGGGATTGAGTTGGTCATCAATGCCAATACCCCGCACCAGATTGATCCGGACACCGGTGCCTATCTCGTAGAAGCTACCCAGTATAACGATGAGCAGGTAGGAAGCCTGATGCTTAAAAAGGTCGGGGAAAAGCTCACTGAGGTGAAAGGGGAATCCATTCTTGAAAAGGTGGCAGGATTTTTCTCTGACCTGAAAGATGCAGTCACCGGGGCAGAAACCGATAGCACAGGGATCCGGCAGGAGTTTGTCTACAAAGAAGCCAGCGTGGAAGGTGCAGTCTTTGAATTGTATGCAAAAGATACGATTTATTCCCCGGATGGTTCCGTAGATGAAAATGGAGACCCCATCATCCGTTACCAGAAAGATGATCTGGTGGCAACCCTGATAACGGATTCCAATGGGATCAGTGTAGTTAACAACCTGCCATTGGGCAGTTTTTATTTGAGAGAGACCAAAGCAGGAGATTCTTTTGTTCTGAATACAGAGCAGAAAGAATTTACACTGTCTGCGGAAAATGATATGGCTGCAGTTGTTTATGAAACTGTGGATTACAAAAACGAACGACAGAAGGTGGAGCTTTCCATCCAGAAAAAAGACAGTGTATCCGGTAAGCCTCTGGAGGGTGTTGTTTTCGAATTATATGCAGGAGAAGATATCCTGTCTGCACAGGGAGAGGTACTGGTTCCAAAGGATACCCTGATTGAAACGAAAGCCACCGCAGAGGACGGGGCAGTTACTTTTGACAGCCAGCTGTGTCACGGAAAATATTATGTGAAGGAGCAGCATGTGCCCGGATATCTGCCTAATGAGGAGATTTGGGAATTTGAAGCTGTTTATGAAAATCAGGATGACAGTATCATCAGCCTCACAAAAGAAGTGGAGAACCAGCCCACAGAGACGCATTTCACTAAGACAGACCTGACTACCGGGGAAGAAGTGGAGAGAGCCACCTTACAGATTCTTGACAGTGAAAGGAATGTCGTGGAAGAGTGGACCAGCACAAAAGAGATGCATGTGGTCTTTGGTCTTCCCGCAGGTGATTATATTCTGCATGAAGAGCTGCCTCCCCTTGCAGATGGATATGTTTCTGCAACAGATGTGGAATTTACCGTGTTGGAAGACGGAAGTATTCCAGAGGTAGAGATGAAGGATGAATACTCTAAAGTGGAGATATCCAAAACGGATCTTACAACCGGGAAAGAACTGGAAGGGGCAAAGCTGCAGGTTCTTGATAAAGATGGTAATATTCTGGAAGAGTGGGTAACCGATGGGAAACCACATAAGATAGAAAAGCTTCCGGTGGGCGTAGAACTGACCCTGCGTGAAATCACAGCTCCTGATGGTTATGTAACTGCGGAGGACGTAAAATTTACTCTGGAAGATACCAGAGAGATGCAGAAGGTAGAAATGAAGGATGAATGCTCCAAAGTGGAGATATCCAAAACGGACCTCACAACCGGGAAAGAGCTGGAAGGGGCAAAGCTGCAGATTCTTGATAAGGGCGGAAAGGTTCTAGAAGAGTGGGTGACTGATGGGAAACCACATAAGATAGAAAAGCTTCCGGTAGGCGTAGAGCTGACCCTGCGTGAAATCACAGCGCCGGATGGTTATGAAATAGCGGAAGATGTGAAATTTACACTGGAGGACATTGCAAAAGTACAGAAAGTGGAGATGAAGGATAAAAAGAAGCCGGAAACCCCGGCTGCCTCTGTTCCCAAGACGGGAGAGAATCCCTGGAAACCGATTGCTCTGGTGATAATCTGCGCGTTGTCTGCTGCAGCGCTGGCCGTGATCAGAATACGGAAAAGGAAACATCAGGAAGATGTGATACAGGCAGATGAAAAGAAAGAGAAATAGTTGTTTCCTGCAGGCAGTGTTGATTCTTATCTGCATTGTTAGCGCAGGAGTCCTTCTAAAGGAAATGGTCATAGAGCCGGAACAAAACCGGCAGACGGCAGAACAGCTCAAGGAGGAATTCCCGGAGGAACCATCTCCGGGAGACACTCCCGTCCAAAAGAACCCGAAACAGGCTGGGGAAAAGGGTACAGTTCCAGCCGTTGACCTCATGGCAATGCAGGCACAGTACCCGGATATTCAGGGATGGCTCACGATTCCCGGAACTGGCATTGACTACCCTGTTCTCCAAAGGGGGGAGGAGAATCAGGAATACTATCTGAAACGCAATTACAAGGGAGAATGGGATGGAAACGGAAGTCTGTTTTTGCAGTGGAACTGTGCTGTGCCGGAGGGGCAGAACCTAATCATCTACGGTCACAATATGAATTCCGGTGCTATGTTTGGAACGCTGGGTAAATTCACTTCCCGGGATTACTGGAGAAAGCACAAACGTATCTTTTTCCAGACCCTGTCTGGAATCTCGGAATATGAGATTGTGTCTGTAATGAAAGCAGACCTGTCCATGTTTCCGTTTCAGAAGGCAGCGTTTGATGCAGAAACTGGGGTAAGGGAATATGTCAGGCAGGCCAAAAGCCTTGGACTGTTCGAGACAGAGGATACTGGAGACGTTTCGGAACATGCACTGACGCTTGTCACCTGCTCTTATGAGTGGAATAATGCCAGAACTGTAATTGTGGCAGTGAGGAAAGACGAATCTAGCAACAAGAATATCTCTTGAAAATGTAATGATTCTTATCCGTTTTTGTGATAATATAAAAGAAGAAAACTTACAGAAAATAGGAGGTATCCGGTCATGAAAAAAATATTTGAATGTGCGAACCAATATGTAAAAGACAGCGATTGGAAGGACCTGGCATTGCTCAAGTTTTGTTTATGTGCGATGGGGATTATGATAGGTCTGCTCATACCGAAGGAAAAAAGGAAATATCCATTTCTTGTGGCCGGTGTTATATTTGTAGCCACATACATTCCGCTGATGGTGAAATTTGTTAAGATAGCAGCCAAAACATTTTGTCCTGAGAAAAACAGCTGACAGGAAAATAGAATAGAAACGATTTTAGGTGCAGGATGTACTCCGTAAAGAGAGTACATCCTGCTATTTTTTTACAGAAAGAAGGGGTATGTTAATGAAACGATTTTATACAGCAGAAGCCGTAACAGATGGGCATCCGGATAAACTGTGCGATATCATCGCAGACAGCATTCTGGATGCCTGTCTGAGGGAGGATAAAAATTCCCATGTAGCATGTGAGGTACTTGCCACACAGGGTAATATCCTTGTGGCGGGGGAAATCACAAGCCAATGTGAACCCGATGTGTTTGGTATTGTCCGCAAGGTTCTGGGGGATATAGGATATTCCGCAGATGGTATCCATTTGGATGCATTAGTACACAGGCAGAGTCCAGACATTGCCAAGGCAGTATCCTGTTCCGTGGAAAAGAGGAAGAGCCTTCCGGACAGCGCATCGGAATGGGAGAACGGAGCCGGGGATCAGGGCGTGATGATTGGATATGCCTGTGATGAGACTCCCCAGATGATGCCTATGCCCGTGGTTCTGGCAAACCGGATTGTCCGGGAATTGTCTGCTTGTAGGAAAAGCTCCTACATAACGGGAATCCTGCCGGATGGCAAAGCGCAGGTGACCGTGGAATATGAAGACGGCAGGCCTATCCGTGTGGAGTCTGTTGTGGTGTCCTGCCAGCATGAGGAAGAAAAAAGATTGAAAATGAAAAGTAGAGGTTATCCATTACCTT
>NZ_QUGN01000015.1:0-139537 GCF_003479085.1 Clostridium sp. AF19-22AC
GCCTGAGCGAAGCGAAAGGAATGGATATAAGTATGAAAAAGCTGGCGCATGAGATCCGGGAAAAGGTGCTGCGCCCGGCTCTTCGTCCGCTTCCGGCAGATGAGGATACCAAGATTATGATCAATCCCTCCGGACGTTTTGTCTGTGGGGGATTGGATGCAGATACGGGGATGACCGGACGGAAACTGATGGTGGATACCTATGGAAGCATGGTCCCTCATGGGGGAGGGGCGTTTTCAGGCAAAGACTGTTCGAAAGTAGACCGCTCCGCAGCGTATCTGGCGCGCTATATTGCCAAAAACATGGTGGCTGCGGGACTTGCCAGCCGTTGTCAGGTGTCTCTCGCCTATGCTATCGGAGTAGCGCAGCCGGTCATGGTCCAGGTGGATACTTTCGGAACCGGGAAAATCTGTTCGGATGACTGTCTTGCGGCAGCGATCCCCTTGGTGTTTGGGCTGACACCAAAGCAGATCATAGAAGGTCTGCGCCTGGACCGCCCTATCTTTAAGCAGACAGCGGCATACGGTCATTTCGGCAGGAAAGAATTCCCCTGGGAACGTGTGGATAAGGTGGAAGCATTGAAAAATGCGGTGATCTGATGCCGTGGGTAGAACAAGAAGAGATTGAAGCTGCCAGAGCCATGTCCTGCATCGAATATCTGAAGCGGTTTGAAAGTTCCAGACTGGAGAAGGCCGGTGCCAGGAACGAATGGCAGCTCAAGGATCATGACAGCTTTAAGATCAATGAGATCACAAGTGCATGGCACTGGAAATCCCGTGATATTGGGGGATATAATGCACTCCGTTTTCTGACAGAAGTGAATGGGATGGATTTTGTAGAGGCTGTCCGGTTTTTGAGCGGCCAGAATCCGTCCTATATCCCGCCGGAGCGTGCGGAAAAAGAGAAAGTGCCCTTTGTGCTGCCGGAGCGTCATGCAGACTGCAGACGTGTCCGGCAGTATCTGCTTGGCAGGGGGATCAGCAATGAGGTTATCAATTACTGCATACAGGAAGGGATACTCTATGAGAGTGCCCCGTACCACAATGCTGTTTTTGTTGGGATGGATGAAAACCGGAAGCCCAAATATGCGTTCCTGCGGGGGATTTATGACCGGCAGGGGAAACCTTTCCGGATTGAGCAGAAGGGCAGTGACAAGACTTGTTCTTTCTGCATCCCCCCAACAGGGAAAGGTGTCCGTGTGGCACTCTATGAAGCCGCGATTGACGGCATGGCACATATGACGCTGGAGCAGAATCGGGCGGATAAATACCGGCTCTCCTTGGGAGGAGTCAATGCGCCAAGGGAAGGGGAACAGAGGCGGGAATTTAAGAGACCGTCTGCACTGGAAGCCTTTCTCAAACGTCATCCGGAAGTGGTGGAACTGGAAATCTGTACGGATAATGATTTTGCGGGGCGATGGACCTGTGAGCACTTGAAAAAGGCATATGAAGGACAGTATCGGGTGATCAAGAACCTGCCTGAAAAAGAGGGTGCAGATTATGGGGATCTGGCAAAACAGGCGGCGGAAAGACGTATAAAGGCGAAAGCCTCAATAGACAGAGGGAGGTGAGTGGGATGAAAGAAGATGATAGGGAAATATTGCCGGTGGAATTATTGACCCCGCTGACCGCAGAATTTTATCCAGATGACTCCGGATTTGACTATGAAGAGGAAGCAGACGGTACGGAATATCTGGAGGGAGAGGATTTAGCACAGTATGAAGAAATCATACAAAAGATGGTAGACAAAGAAAATTCATATGGCTCCGTGGAGGGAAAAACCTGCAATCTGATGGATTACTTTCATGGAAGCAGTTCTGTCAGGGAGAAGGTTCGGCAGGCAGAAGTGTCTGTTAAAAATGTAGACGGTGTTTTATATGGCTGCACGACCTTGCAACTTAAGGAATATCTGGATACGCAGGAACTCCATGAACTGTGTGAATATATCACCGGACAGTATTCGGATGGCTGGGGAGAAGGTTTTGAGCAGCGGGAAATTCCGGTAGAGGGAGGCTGCCTGTATGTCCATTTCTGGCAGGGGCAGGAGCAAAAGTTCCAGCAGAGGACGGCAGCACTAAAAACAACGGAAAAAGCGCCTTATCCGAAAAAGCCCAAATTGAAGTTGCTTGGACATGATGGGAATATTTATTCAATCTTAGCAGATGCCAGAAGACGGTTAATCAATCAGGGCCAGGCAGATCAGGCAGAAGAAATGTTTCGGAAGGTGCAGAAATCTGGAGATTATTATCAGGCCCTGGGGATCATCAGCCAATACGTAGAAACGGAGCTCAGTGTTCCGGCAGGGGAAGAGAAAGGCCCAAAGGTTTCAAGGGAGAAAGAGAAAAACAGAAAAGAGAAGGGGGAAAGCCGATGATTTACACCATGACAGTCCCTGTGAGCGGTGAGTTCTATATGGATGAACCTAGGGCACAATTTGATGAAGAATTTATGGAGCGGGCCCAGGAACCGTATTTCCCGGGCCCGGTGCTCTTATCCAGTGCCGAGCTGGCAGAATACGAACAAGACATACAGAATGCCCTCCATAATCTAAGGAATACCGGACAGATGGAAGATAATACCGGGCTTTTCCAGAAATATCAGGAAGGAAAACTAAAACACAGACTCCGTTATGCAGATGTGTCTGTCCATACAGCAGACTGCTGTCTGTATGGGGAGATCAGTCTTTCTCTAAAAGGAGAACTTTCCAATGAAGAGAAGGATGTTCTGAACCATTATATATGGCGGGAATTTCAAGAGGAATTTGGATCCCGATTTTCACAAAAAGAGATCCCAGTTTCTGGTGGAACCATAAGGCTCCATTTTGACATGTCAGATATCGGTATGCTGGTCGGGGAGAAGAAATATAAAATCACGGACCAGTCGCATCCAAGATACCCCTGGCTTCACAGGATAAAGGCACGCATTCCTATAGGTAGCTATGTCCGGCCCGGAACGGTAGGGGGATTCGTGGCAGGGGAGGAAAATCTCTCCCAGGAAGGAACATGCTGGGTGCATGACAATGCCATTTGTTGTGAACAGGCAAGGCTGACAGAGGATGCCCAGATATACGATGGGGCATGTGCCAGAGAAAACGCCCTGCTTTCCGGGGATGCCCAATTATTTGATAGAGCTGTTGCAGAGGGGAGGTGCCGCATCCGCAGCGGGGAAGTCAAAGACTACGCCAGAATCGCCGGAGATGCGGTACTTGCCGAGGGTGCCATAAAAGGGAGGTCGCCTTTGGTTGCCGGGAACTGCAAAGTATATGGGGAGGTCCGGGGAGAATTTATAATCAAAGACAATGTGCTTCCTAACACAGAGTTGATAAACCCAACAGAGGATCTGTTTATTTTAGAGAAGGGAAGGATCGATGTAATTACAAAAGAGAAAGACCTGGAGCCCCCGCAGGACTACAAAGACTGTGAAGGTTTGGATAAGCCTGCGGCCGGAATCAGAAAAAAGAAACAGCCAGAGCGCTGAAAAGAAAGGATGATGCCTATTGGAACATAGCTTGAAACTGGAAACCTTGATGAAAGAGGGATGCATCCCAAAGGAGCATACAGGAGGTGAAAATTGGGAGATTCTCCACGGGGATACCTTAAAGCTGGTAAAAGCATTTAAACCGGGAGTATTTGATGCGGTCATTACAGATCCGCCTTATGCTTCTGGGGGTACGAAACAGAATGAGAGGAACCGTACCACAAACCAGAAGTACAGCAGCATGAGGAGCGAAAATGCCCTGCCGGATTTTGACGGAGATAATAAGGACCAGCGTTCCTGGACCCACTGGATGGCAGAGTGGCTGTATGATGTGCGGAAAGCCTGTAAATCAGGTGCTCCCATCTGCCTGTTCATTGACTGGCGCCAATATCCGTCCATCACCGATGCCCTTCAGTGGGCGGGCTGGATCTGGCGTGGAACTGCTGTGTGGGATAAGGGAAACTCTCGGCCGCAGAAGGGGCGTTTCCGCCAACAGGCAGAATACATTGTGTGGGGAAGCAACGGCCCCATGCCGGTGAACCGTCCAGTGTCCTGTCTTCCGGGGGTGTTCCGATATGGGAATCCTCAGAACCGCATCCATGTAACAGAAAAGCCTTTGCAGCTGATGAAGGATGTCATCCAGATCTGTGAACCGGGCGGAATTCTTTTAGATCCCTTTGCCGGAGCAGGTACGACTATTCTGGCCGCAGCGGAGGAAGGGTATCAGGCTGTAGGGATTGAAGTGACGGATGCTTATTATAAGCTAGGAACAGACCGTGTAAGGTTTGCACTGGACGCGGCAAAACAGGAAAAGGAGGAGGGAAGAGATGGAGAATAGATTATCTTATCAGGAGTTTCAGGAAAGCCTGCTGGAGGCAGTCAGTCTGGAACTGAACAAACAAGGGACATACCGTTGTGAGCTGATGAAGACACAGAAAAATAACGTGGTATTGTCAGGCCTGTCCATCCGGCAGGATGGAAAAACGTCAGCCCCTGTCATTTATTTGCATGATTCCTACCAGTCTTATCTTCATGGAAAACCTTTGCAACAGATTAGCAAGGAATTGGTGGAATTTTATCGGAACCAGAAAATCCCTGAGTTTGACCGTAATGACTTTGTGGATTATGGAAGGGTGAAAGAGAAGCTTCGGGTACGTCTAGTCAATAAAGAAAATAATCAGGCATACTACAAAAAGGGACCATACAGAATCCACCCAATGGGGGCAGAAGTCTTATATATGGAAGTGGAGAGAAATGAGTCAGGGAGTATGTACACACAGGTGACTAATGATATGGCGGAATCGTGGAAGATACCGAAAGCAGAATTATTTAAAATAGCATTAGATAATACACAGAACAGCGATGAAGTAAAGTTTCAGTCCATGAATGAAGTAATGAGTGAAATAATGACGGGAAATGCGGAGGAGGATTTCGATTCGCCGATGTATGTATTGACTAACAAAGATACCCAATACGGAGCAACGGTGGTATTGTATCCGGATGTCCTTAAGCAGGTCAGCAGACAGATCGGAAGTGATTATTATATACTCCCCTCAAGTGTGCACGAACTTCTCATTTTGAGAAAGAAAGACTGTGACATAACAGAGAAGGAACTGCGGAGCATGGTCAGGGAGATTAACCAGAGCATCGTAGAGCCGGAGGAAATCTTAGGGAACGAGGTATTCGAGTACCGGGCAGATATGGACCGGGTGAAGAAATGTGGAAAAGAAGACAGGGCGAGGTAATCAGGGTATCCATATGGATGCCCTGAAATCATGTTCGGGAGAATAAGAGCATCCACGTGGATGCCGGGAAGGAGGGATGTGTAATGGAACAGGCATTGGCTTATGTCTGCTGTCCGGCAGATGAGAGCCGGGCAAAAATGCAGAAATACTGCAGGAAGATTTATGAAATGGGATATGTGCCAATCTGTCCGCAGTTTGGCTTCTCCGAATTTTTGGATGATGGGGAAGCGGAGGATCAGCAGGCGTTCAATCGGATGTCGCACTTGATTTTAAGGCGCTGCCGGATGGTGGTGGTTTGCGGCAGGGAAGTGACCGGAACCATGAACACGGAAATCAGCATGGCGGACCGGTTGCATATCATCTGTACCACCTTGGATGGGCTTATTAAGATCAAGGAAAATCAATAGTCAGTCATACGGAATGCTAGACATGGCTGACTATCTGGTGCGACTGGTTTTGCAAGCATAGCGTTTGGATATCCAAACGCACTTTGGGGAGAACCCCAAACCCCCGGAAAT
Organism: Clostridium sp. AF19-22AC; assembly: GCF_003479085.1. Classification (NCBI taxonomy): domain Bacteria; kingdom Bacillati; phylum Bacillota; class Clostridia; order Eubacteriales; family Clostridiaceae; genus Clostridium; species Clostridium sp. AF19-22AC. Next base: position 5,740 of record NZ_QUGN01000015.1, read on the forward strand.
CGAAAAAGGAGGGATGTCTCTGGGAGAAGACGCAAGAAAAGTTTTATATCAAAAGATACGGATTTTTGGCAGGGAAGCATTATTATCCAGAAATCGGATTGATCCGTACAGTGTACCAAAGGGATGGCATTTATATGAAGTCCGCCATCATCCCAAGGATTCCGGGAAACCGATACAACTAGGAAAGATGGTACTGACCAGCTTTTTCGGTACGGTTATGACAAGAAAAACAATCGTATTGCCAGAAGGGGAATGGGGATATCGGGACATTTGCGGGAACCATGACCTGCGGATTTTAGATGAGGGTACTGTTACATTAGAAGCATATGAAAAAAAGAAAAAGCAGAGGAGGTTTTCGTAATGGTTGGATTTTTGGTAGGAATCATAGTGGGGAGTATTATAGGTGTTACTACGATGTGCATCATAGTCTGTGGAAAACGCACAGACCGGGAGATGGAGCAGTGGGCGAAACAGGATCCATCAGAAAAAGAGAAGATACCATATGAGCAGTAAATGAAAGACAGAGGGGATGAAAATTTAATCGTAGAAAAGAAAGTAGGTGATCCAATGCGGAAACGCAACCATGTCATCCCTGTCCGCCTGGACGCAAAAGAGTTACGCCATCTGGACGAGCAGGTGTCGAAAAGCGGTTTTACCCGGGAAGAGTATCTCCGGTCTTTGATCTGCGGCGCTGAAGTGCGCGCAAAGCCCTGTGAACATCATGCAGACCTGCTTAGGAAGATTGCCGGGCTGTGCAACAATGCCAACCAGCTGGCCCATGTGGCGAATGCTTCCGGGACGGCAAGCCCTGAAAGTATCCACGAAATGCAGAGGATATCTAAGGAGGCATGGCAGATCGTCAAAGAAGACTGGTAAAGGCCTATGGCATATACCAGTATCATACCCGTCCACCGCCTGGACAATTCCATTGAGTATATCAAAGATAAGGAAAAAACTACCCGAAAGCTGGATACTGCAGGTTCCCTGGAGGGCGCTGTTGCGTATGCTTTGAATCGGGAGAAAACAGAGCTGACCTTGTTCGAGGATGCCATTGGCTGTACCTGTGAGAATGCCTATGCCGATATGGCAGCCACGAAAAGCCGGTTCCATAAGACAGGCGGCGTGCAGGGGTACCACCTGATCCAGAGTTTTTCCGCAGGGGAAGTATCCCCGGAACTGGCCCATCTGATTGGGCAGGAATTAGCAGAACAGCTGCTGAAAGGTCAGTTTGAGGTGGTGATTACGACCCATCTGAACACCAGCCATTACCATAACCATCTGGTATTTAATTCCGTCAGCATGGTGGATGGGCACAAATACCACAGCAACAGCAGGAGTTACTACGAGGAGATCCGGAGGATTTCTGACGGTCTGTGCAGGAAATACGGACTGTCCGTTATCCAGACTGCTGATGGGAAAGGGATGAGCTATGCCCAATGGAAAGCAGAGCAGGAGGGGAAACCTACGTGGAGGACGGGGATCCGCATGGATATCCGGGAGGCAGTCCAGGACAGCTTTACCTGGAAACAGTTCGTGTACCGGATGGAAGAGAAAGGCTATGAATGGAAGCTGGACCGGAAATATGTGGCTGTGAAAGCACCGGGGATGGAACGGTTTGTCCGGCTTAAAAGTCTGGGGGAAAATTATACGGAAACCAGCATTCAGGAGCGGATCCTGCAACCAAAGAAAAAACATCGGGAACCTACTGGGAAAACCATTTTTCAGCGAAAGAAATATTCCGGCCTTCAGGCACTCTATTATTCCTATCTCTACCGGATGGGAATCTTTCAGAAGCGGCCAAGAAGGACATCCTTTCAGGTTCAGGCGGATATCCGAAAGCTGGATCAGCGGATCGAACAGATGGAGTTTCTCCAAAAGCATGATATTACGACTCTGGAGCAGCTGCGCACTTATTGTCAGCCCTTGGAAGAGCGGATGCTGCAGCTTACAAAAGAGCGGCACCGCCTGTACAGGGCAGACCCGGATGCAGAGAGGATCCAAGAGATAACGGAGGAACTGAAGCCTCTTAGGCGTGAGGTGAAGATGTGCAGGAAGATTGAACAGCATTCCTTGGAAATAGAGGGAAGACTGCAGGAAATCCAGAAGATGGAGGAACAGGCAGGGCAGGAACATAAGACAGGAAGAACAGAGGAACCTAAAAAGAAAGAGCGATAGGAGGTGGGAGCATGAATTATGGAGGAGACGCTGCGGACCAGATCGTCCGGTATTCGCTGGATGGCATGGAACATGGTCTGCGGCTTTCCGGGAGCCTGGCAAAGGAACTTGCTGTTTTCTTTGCGGCAGTGCTTAAAGATCAGAAGAAGACACACGGCAGGACGCGCATGATCCGTATGCTGAAGACAAACCAGCCGATGAAATTCTTTAACGTGCCGCCTGACAGGCTGCGGGAGTTTTGCCAGGAAGCCAAGAGGCATGGACTTCTGTATGTGATCATCCGGGATAGGAAAAACCCCGTACACTGCGAGGCAATGGTGTATGCAGATGATGCTGCGAAAATGAACCGCATTATGAACAATATGGGGCTGGATTATGTGAAGGCGGAGAGCGGGGCGGCTGTCCATGAGATGGCTTCTGAAGTGGAGAAAGAGGTTGCAGCGCAGGAGCCTGCCAAGACAGAAACGGTTGAGATGCCGGAAGGAGAAGTACAGTTTGAAATCAGCGAGCCTGACAGTGAGTTCAGTTTCGATATTCAGGAGCCTGAGAATGAAAATTTTTCTCAGGCGCAGGAGGAGAACGGAGAGAATCCGTCCGAATCTTCCTTGCGCAGCAGCGATACTTTGACAGCTTCGGAAGACACGAATAACAAGCCATCCGTTAAGCAGGAGCTGGACCAGATCAAACAGGAACAGGCGGCAGAGGCACAGAAGAGGAAGGAAAGGAGTCCTTCCAAAGGGAAGAGGCGTTCTGCCGGCAGGAAAACTAAGAAAAAGACAAGAGGGAAAGGGAGGTAATGTGGTATGGATTTAGAAAAATATTTAAACAGTGAGGACGGTTCCCAGGGCGGGGAAACCCATCAGCTGTCCAAGGAAGAGTATGCTGCCCTGAAAAAGCAGGAGCGGGAAGAGGTATGGGCGGAAATAGATGCGAAGGCACAGGATGTGTTCAAGGACAGTGATTCCCTGAAAGGGTTCTTAAATTTTGTGGCACAGTGCGCTCCCCAGAGGACACCGAACCTGCTTCTGCTGTACAGCCAGAATCCGGAGATCCGGCAGGTAAAGACCTACGAAAAAATCCGGGAGGAAAAGCATTCCATCCGGCCGGAGGCCAGGGGCAAAGGGTATCTCTTTATGGCAGGGCAGGAATATGAAAAGGATGGCGTTGCCATGCAGGGGTATTCTATCTGCAGGGCTTATGACATCAGCCAGATCCGCATGAAACAGCCGGAACCGCGCCCACAGAAATCAATGGAGGAACTCATGGGGGCACTTTTAAAAAATGCGGATGTACGGATCCAGATTGCAGAGAACCTGCCGGAGGGGGTGCAGGCCCAGTATATCCCCAACCAGCGTTCCATCTATGTGAGGAATGGGATGTCGGAGGTTACCACCTTTCATGCGATTAACCGGGAACTGGCCTGTGCGTCTCTGGATCTGCATAATGGCACATACAGCCGGGCAAAGGTTTCTGCCCAGGCATTCTGTGCGGCCTATGTGGTGGCGCAGAAGTATGGCGTGGAAAACAGTGGATTCCGGTTTGACAAAGTATGCGAAATGCAGGGGAAAGGCAACCGGGATCCGAAGGAACTGCGGGATTTCATCAATGATATCAAAAATGCTTCCTACACCATAGGAACCCGCATGGACCGGAATCTGGGGGAAGCAGAGCAGGCGTTTACGGCAGATGAATTCAACGTTGAGGAAGGGAAAAAAGGTAAAACTGCCAAAAATAAGAGCCAGACCGAACGCTAAGTTCAGTAGTATTTCCGGCAGACATAACGTAGCTATTCCTGAAAAAGTGTGATATGTTGTGAGTAGGAAAACAGTGGAAATGGAGGCGGACCTATGGAGAAACAAAGATATATCAAAATGGATGAACTCACAAAGAACATGCTTGTATTTGCCCTGTATGATCTGTTTCAGGAAGAGAAAAAGAAGGGGATGCCCCTTGATGTGACCGGGAACCTGATCGTAAAGCTCGACAGATGCAGGGAGAAGAAGCTGTTTCTCACTGATAACGAGTACCAAAAAGCAGTCCTGGCACTCAATAAACACCGGGATGCCCGTATCGCAGAAGGGGATTATACAGACTGTATCGACCGGGTATTTTATAAGCTTCTGCAGGCAAAATACAAACGGTGTGCCGTAAGGTAATATGGAAATCAAGTAAATCGAATGATGATATCACCGGGAATGGGCTGGAAAGTGTGGCTTATTCCCGTTTTTTTGTACAGACAAAGAATGTCTGGCCTTGGAAAGGGGGAATATGTCTGAATTATGAGAAACAAAAAATAGAATCCATCAGGCGGAGGTATCCTGCAGGAACCCAAATCTACTTGGATGAAATGGAAGGAGAACCACAGATGCCGGCTGGTTTAAAAGGGGAGATATTCTGTGTGGATGATATCGGGCAGATCCATGTCCAGTGGGAAAATGGCAGTACGCTGGCACTGAATGTGGGAGTGGACCAGTTCCACAAGGCGGAGATACCCGAAAAGAAGAGAGAGAAGGGTGAGCCTTCCCGGTAGCAAAGAATCACAGGAAGTCAGAGTGGGTGGTCTGGCTTCTGGCCTTACCGGTAGTCTGGTGGGCGGCTGTCCTTATCGCGGACTCCATACATCCTGGCCAGAACCTTCTGGAGATTTTGGAAGTGCTGACAGAGCGGCTGGACCATCCCTTTACCCTGCATATGACAGAATATACTGCAAAAACAGTTTTGGTTTGTACCTTTTTATATGCAATGGGGATTGGCATCTTCTATGCAAATCAGCGGAACTACCGCAGAGGTGAGGAACATGGTTCCGCCAAATGGGGGGATGTGCATCAGATATGTAAAAGGTACCGGGACCACCCTTATTCCCATAACCTGTTACTGACACAGAACTTCCGTATGGGGCTGAATGTCTATAAACACCGGCGTTGTTTGAACGTCTTGGTAACGGGGGGATCCGGAGCGGGAAAATCGAGGACCTATGCCATTCCTAATATCATGCAGTGCAACTGTTCAATGGTCATCACAGACCCCAAAGCGGAGCTGCTCCGGAAAACAGGAGGGCTGCTAAAAAAGAAAGGCTACGAAGTCCGTGTTTTTGACCTGATCAACCCAGACACTTCCTTTTGTTATAACCCATTCCAGTACGTCCATGATGACAAGGATGTGCTGCGTCTGATATCAAATCTGATAAAAAACACCACACCAAAAGGGTCGCAGTCCCAGGATCCATTCTGGGAGAAAAGTGAGACAGCTCTCCTGCAGGCACTGATGCTGTATCTCCTGCACGAAGCGCCGCCGGAGGAGCAGAACTTTTCCATGATCATGGAGATGCTGGGCTCCGCACAGGTCAAAGAGGACGATGAGAACTATGAGTCCCCGCTGGATATCCTGTTTGAACGTCTGGAGATGCGGGAGCCGGACAGTATTGCAGTAAAACAGTACCATATTTACAAACAGGCGGCAGGTGATATATGCTCTAAGTGACTTCTTAATCATGATTTTGTCATGGTTAGTGAAGCAATCACTTAGAGCATTTTTGTTTCAGGAGGTACAGCTATGAGAAACGAAAAAATCACCCCACTGTACGAGCGGCTGAGCCGGGACGATGAGTTACAGGGCGAGAGCAATTCCATATCCAACCAAAAGCAGATGTTAGAGGATTTTGCCCGCCGGAATGGGCTGCCCAACCCTACGCACTTTACCGATGATGGTATCTCAGGCACTCGTTTTGACCGCCCCGGATTTTTGGCGATGATGGAGGAAGTGGAGGCAGGGCGTGTAGAGGCAATCGTCATCAAGGACATGAGCCGGTTAGGGCGTGACTATCTGAAAGTCGGCCAGGTCATGGAGATTTTGCGGCAGCGCGGCGTCCGGTTAATTGCCATCAACGATGGCGTGGACAGTCTGAAAGGCGACGATGATTTTACGCCCTTCCGTAATATCATGAATGAGTTTTACGCCCGCGACACCAGCCGGAAAATCCGCTCTGTGTTTAAGTCAAAAGGCATGAGCGGTAAGCACCTGACAGGCACCGTGATTTACGGCTACTTGTGGGATGAAAATCGGGAACATTGGCTGGTAGATGAGGAAGCCGCCGAAGTGGTACGCCGTATCTTTTCCCTCACGCTGGAGGGATATGGGCCTTATCAGATCGCTTGCAAGTTGTCCGCAGACCGGATTGAAATTCCTGTCGTACACCTTGCCCGATTCAACGAAGGGGTGAACCGTTCAAAGCCGGTCAAAGACCCCTATGGATGGGGATCATCTACCATCGTGAATATCTTGAAAAAACGAGAGTATTTAGGGCACACCATCAATTTCAAGACCCGCAAGCACTTTAAGGACAAGAAAAGCCACTATGTTTCTGAGGACAAATGGACGATCTTTGAGAATACCCATGAAGCCATTATCGACCAGCAGACCTTTGATTTGGCGCAGAAAATCCGCAGCAATGTACGGCGTTATCCAAACGGCTGGGGCGAAGCGGCTCCCCTCACAGGCTTGCTCTATTGTGCCGATTGTGGCGGCAAGATGTATGTCCACCGCACCAACAATGGCAAGCGGGTTTCTCAATATACCTGTTCCAATTATACCAAAGTTCCGTGTGGGACACGATGCTCCACTCAACACCGTATCAATGAGAGTGCCGTTCTGACATTGGTTTCCGACACGCTCCGGGCTATCGCTGAATATTCCAAAAATGACCGGACGGAATTTATTCACACTGTTCAGGAGACGCAGGTTGCTCAACAGAGTGCCGATATATCGAAAAAGCGCAGGCGTCTGGCTGCTGCCCAAAAGAGAGCCGGAGAACTGGAAAAACTGATTTGCAAAATCTATGAGGACAACGCCCTCGGCAAGCTGCCGGATGCACGATATAGGGCGCTTGATGCACAGTATGCCAAAGAGCAGGACGCACTTGAGATTGAAATTGCGGAGCTGGAAAAGGCTGTTACCGGCTACGAGCAAAGCCAGAAATCAGCGGAGAAATTTATAGCCCTGATTGATAAGTATGAGAATTTTGACACGCTGACAAACACCATGCTCAACGAGTTTGTAGAGAAAATCCTTGTCCACGAACGCGCCCGAAAAGGCAGTCAGGACACCACGCAGGAAATTGAAATCTACTTCAATTTTTTAGGACGTTATATCCCACCATCCTTACAGCCGGTTCCTTTAACCCCGGAGGAACAGGAAGAACTGCGGAAGAAGGAGGAACGCAAGGACAGGCTTCACCAGAACTACTTACGCCGCAAGGCCAACGGCAAGCAGAAGGAATGGGAAGAACACTACAACGCCAAACGCAAGGCCCAGGTGGAGGCAGCAAAGGCCACAATCCGGGCCGAGGACATGGAGAAGGGCATTTTTACCACCGTCAGCCAGTTACCCAGGCAGGAGCCGCGCAAGGCCACCGTATCGGCCAGTGCCACAGTTTAACCATCACAGTGCAAAGGAGAATGAACATGAGCGAATTGACTTACACCCGCTGCGGAGATTACTACATCCCTGATCTGAAACTTTCCGAGCAGCCGGAGGCCCCCCATCGGCAAGTATGGCCGTATGCGGCAACGCTACCTGAAGGAACACCGGCCCGGCCTTTACAGCAGCTTGATTTTGAGCGAAAAGCTGTACCCGCACCTGTTGGAGATTGACTGGGCGGCGCGGGAGCGGATGGACGCCATGCTGCCCCGCATGATGGAGGCGGCGGGCGTCACCGAGGAACTGAAAGCCCGTGACCCCATGCGCTGGATGTGTCTGGCATGACCAGGGAAGAAGCACTGGCGGAGGAAGTTATTTTTCAAGAATTGATTTACGCATGAAATTTTAAGTATAGGTAAGGCCGGGATTTTGCTGACAAACGGCAAATCCCGGCCTTAGTCTTATCAGTTTTCCAAATTCTTTGAACGCCTATATTCCAGCGGCGATAGTCCAAACTGTTTTTTGAAAACCGATGCAAATTTGCTTTGGTTCATATAACCGACTTGCTCTGCTACTTCAGCTACGGAGAGTCTTGTGGTAGCAAGTAATTCTGCTGCTTTCTTCATTCTGACTTCTCGCAGATAAATGGATATATTTTGCCCGAAAACACCGCGAAAGTAATTTTTTAAGCTGGTTTCACTGACAGAAAACTGTGCTGCCAATTCCCAGGCTGGATGATGTTGACGCAAATCGGAAGTAATAATTTTTTCTACCCTCTTTGCAATATCTACTTGTGTTTCTGTAAAGAAAGTACAGGCTTGCGATGGAGGAATGTCATTTTGACTTTGCAATAGAGAAAACAGTGCCAATGTGTATATTTTCATTTGTGAAATCGAAAATGGAATTGAAACATCAAATAGGCTCCAAAGTTTTGTTAATATTTCTTCGACTTCGGAGGTGGCAGGTGAAATGTAGGTAGCACCATCAGGGCAAAATCGATCAACAACTTTGTGAAAGTTAATATCAAATTCCCCTTGTACCCATACGCTTTGTGCCGTCAGTGTATCAATATCAATAAAAAATTCCATCCCTTCATAAATGCGGCGCGGATATACATATTGCTTTTGAGCAAAACGCTCAGTTAAAGAGATTTCTCCATCCTTCACATATACAAAGTTTTCATTGTTCAAGATAATTTCGCAACGGCCAGTTACACAGTAGTTTAAGAGCAAAGGGCCTTTTTCTATGGAGCTATCCTCACGAAAATTCGGTGCTGTCCAAGTCGGAGAATTTACAAAGATATAAGCAATAGTAACTCCAGGAAAGAGAGGGAAAAAGGTCATTGAGCCTTTTCCTTCTTTTTCCTTTAAGAGCAGCTCTGTGCTAAAATCACTACGCTGTATTGAAATCCCAGGTATTTCAATACATTTTCTTATAATATCATCAATCTTCATTTCCTGCTCCTGTCATTCGACTACCTGTTTTTTGCTTTGGATTTTAATTATATTATAGAATTGCAAACGAAGTCAGTCAATAAAAAAACTCGTTGCTGTTTGGAGCCAAAAAGATGATTGGTTGTAGAGAGCCATAACTAACTGTGCTATCTTATAAAGAGGTTAGAAAGTGCTAACCAGCAAATGAATGGAGGTATTCGTTATGAATAACAAGTTACAAACAAAAGACCTGATTAACCTCGGTCTGTTCACGGTTCTTTACTTTGTCATCGGGTGCTGTGTTGCTATTCCCATTGGGTTTGTTCCGATCTTTCTTCCTGTCCTCGGAAGTCTGTGGTCGCTGATTACCGGCATCCCTTTCATGCTGTTCCTCACCAGGGTTAAGAAATTCGGCATGGTTACAATCATGGGCGTTTTGAGTGGCCTGCTGATGGGGCTTACCGGCATGGGTTTCTGGGGTGTGCCTATGGGGCTGATTTTCGGCTTGCTTGGAGATCTGATTTTGAAATCCGGCGATTATAAAAGTGCAAAGAAAAGTATTCTTGGTTATGCGGTATTCAGTCTTTGGATGGTTGGTACATACATTCCCATGTATTTCATGGTAGAGGATTCCTGGGCCAGTTTTGCGGCCAGCTTTGGTGAGGAATACGCTGATCGAGTAATGGCTGTCATGCCCATGTGGAGCATTGTTCTGGTAATCGCCGGAATTTTTGTCTTTGCAATTTTGGGCGGTCTGTTGGGTAAGGCGCTTCTGAAAAAGCATTTTGCTAAAGCGGGAATTGTGTAATGAACGGGGTATCATTCTCTGCAACAACCGAAAATAAAAAAGGAATATTGCTTGACCCTCGCACAAAGCTCGTCCTATTGTTGACGATTACGACACTGATGTTCAGCACCAGCAACGAAGGGATTATGAATATTGTCAAGCCCTGCTTAAGCCTTGTGCCTTTTATGTTGATTTTATCGGAGCGTCGTTTCAAAACGGCAGGAAAGTATTTGCTATTATATGTGGCTTGTTTTGTGTTAGAACGGATAGCCCTTACAACATTGAGCGGCCTGCTTTCTTTTATTGTGCTTGCGATTACATCTATCATGACACGGTTTGCACCTGGCATCATGACGGGAGCCTATTTGATTTCATCGACTTCGGTCAGTGAATTTATCGGTGCAATGGAGCGTATGCACATTACAGAAAAAATCGTCATTCCTATGTCTGTGATTTTCCGCTTTTTCCCTACAATCAGCGAAGAATATCAGGCAATCCGGGACGCAATGAAAATGCGGAACATCCATTTTGGCGGAAAAAATCCTTTTCTGATGATAGAATACAGGCTTGTTCCATTGATGGTATCCGTTGTGAAGATTGGCGATGAACTATCTGCTGCTGCGTTGACCCGGGGGCTGGGTGCCCCTGTTAGACGCACAAATGTATGTCAGATCGGTTTTCATTTTCAAGATGTGGTTGCAATCTTGTTCTGTATCATCTGTTTTGTTTTATTTTTATTGCAGCAGCAAATTGTTTTTTGAGGAGGTGAGCCTGTGATACGGATCGACCATGTGACCTTCTCTTATGGAGAAGAAAATGAGAGTGCCAGTGGGGTTCAGGATATAAACCTGAACATAGAAGATGGCCAATTTATCGTGCTTTGTGGCGAAAGCGGCTGCGGGAAAACGACAATTACCCGACTAATTAACGGCCTAATTCCGCACTACTATGAAGGAAAAATGAACGGAGAAGTGTGGGTGAACGGGGCAAAAGTTTCGGAGCAGCCCATTTATGATACTGCGAAAACGGTTGGCAGCGTATTTCAAAATCCACGCTCTCAGTTTTTTAATGTAGATACGACCAGTGAAATTACATTCGGATGTGAAAATCTCGGCCAGCCGGAGCAAAGTATTCGGGAACGATTAGAAAAAACCGTCCGGGATTTTCGTTTAGAGAAACTGATGGGGCGCAATATTTTCCATCTTTCCGGCGGAGAAAAACAGAAAATCGCCTGTGCCGGTGCATCAATTATGGAACCGGATGTACTTGTCATGGATGAACCATCATCCAATCTTGACGCTTCTTCTATTCTTGATTTGAGAGCCACGCTTGCCTTTTGGAAGTCGCAAGGGAAAACGGTTATCGTATCGGAACACCGACTCTACTATCTGCGCGGCCTTGCAGATCGTTTTATTTATATTACCGCCGGGAAAGTGGAAAAGGATTACTCCGCAGCAGAGTTTGAGCGCCTGACGGAGCAGCAGAGAGTCAATTTAGGGCTACGCACCTTTATTCTTGAAGATTTGCTGCCGCCTAAAGCATTGCCGCCGGCCAGAGAACAAATGGAACTTCATAACTTTTGCTTTGCATACAAAAATGAATCAGAAACACTTCACATTCGTGAATGTGAAATCCCTGCAAATCGTATCGTAGGTATTATCGGGAATAATGGAGCCGGGAAATCCACTTTTTCCCGATGTTTCTGCGGTTTGGAAAAGCGTTGTGGTGAAGTTATCTGGAACGGCAGAACTTATCGACCTAAAGATAGGTTAAATACTTGTTATATGGTAATGCAGGAAGTCAATCATCAGCTTTTTACGGAAACGGTATTGGATGAAGTTTTAATCAGTATGGAGGAGGAAAATCAAGAACAAGCAGAAGAAATCCTTGCCAAGTTAGATTTGACAGGCTTCAAGGACAGACACCCCATGTCCCTTTCCGGCGGCCAAAAACAGCGGGTAGCGATTGCCTCAGCAATCGCTTCTAAACGCTCTATTTTATTTTTTGATGAACCGACCAGCGGCCTTGATTATAAACACATGAAAGAGGTTGCAAATGTCCTGCGACAAGTCAGGGACACGGGTATTACCGTGTATGTCATTACTCATGATCTTGAGTTGATATTAGACTGTTGTACGGATATTGTCCATTTTGAGAACGGTTCCATCATTGACCAATTCCAAATGGATGAGGCGGGTCTTGAAAAAATCAGAAACTATTTCATAAAGGGGGTATCTGTAAAATGAAGGAGGAAAAGAAGGAGTCACCCATAGGCATCTTATGGGGATGGGGCAAACCCTATCACGGGAAATTCATCGGCAGCATTGCCCTTGCGGTATTAGGCGTAGCCTGCCAGATGGTGCCTTATTTCTGTGTAGCTCATATTGTTACGCTGATGTTGTCCGGGGATCAGAATTTTTCGCACTATACAGCAGCTTGTGTTATTGCGCTTTGCGGTTATTTGGGAAAAGTCATATTCTCAAATCTTTCCACAACAATTTCTCACACAGCGACCTATTACACGCTGCGAGATCTCCGGGAGAATATTACCGAGAAACTGGCCCGCGTCCCGATGGGGACGATTTTAGATACTCCGTCCGGTCAGTATAAAACGACGATTGTTGACCGGGTAGAAGGGATGGAGCCAACCTTCGCGCACCTGATCCCGGAAATGACTGCAAATGTGCTGGTGCCTTTGGTAATTGTCGTGTATCTATTCGTCATGGACTGGCGCATGGCTCTCCTGTCCCTTGTCACGCTGGTGGTGGGCCTTGCTGTTATGTCTGCTGGCATGAAGAACTATCCCGTTAAGTGGGAGGGCGCGGTTAAAGCGGGAAAGCAGATGGCAAACGCCATTGTAGAGTACATTGGTGGGATTGAGGTAGTCAAAGCATTTAGTCAATCCGCCGGTTCCTACAAAAAATATTCTGACGCAGTAAACTACAATGCCAACTACTATGTGGACTGGATGAGAGAAAACCAGAAAACCATGAGCGCCTACAACGCCATTTTGCCCTCGGTGTTGATCTGTGTGCTACCCTGCGGCTTCGCGTTCTGGCTCTCCGGTAGCCTGGAACTTTCCACTTTCCTGTCTATCGTAATTTTCTCGCTGGGCCTTGTTGGGCCGATTATCGCGGCCTTTACCTTTACGGACGATTTGGCCGTATTGGGGACAAATGTGGAAGAAATCAGCCAGCTTCTAAACGTCGAAGAACTGAACCATAAAGAAACGCCGATCAAGCTGGAAAATACCGGCATCTCTCTTAGGTCTGTGTCGTTTTCCTATGACGGGACAACAGAGGTTTTGCATGATGTGAATCTCGCCATCCACCCCGGCACCATGACCGCTCTTGTAGGGCCGTCCGGCTCCGGCAAGTCTACGGTGGCGAAGCTGATTGCCGGGTATTGGGATGTTACATCCGGCAGCATTGCCCTCGGCGGCCATGAGCTGAAGGATATGCCGCTGTCTGAAATTGCAGACCAGATTTCCTATGTATCTCAGGACAACTACCTGTTTAACCGTAGTATCCGAGAGAATATCCGCATGGGAAGACCCAGTGCCACGGACACAGAGGTGGAGCAGGCAGCCAAACAAAGCGGCTGCGACGCCTTTATCCGCAAGCTGGATAATGGCTATGATACGGTTGTCGGCAGCGCCGGTTCCCATCTTTCCGGCGGTGAACGCCAGCGGATTGCCATCGCCCGCGCCATGCTGAAAAATGCGCCGGTTGTCATTTTGGACGAGGCAACTGCCTATATCGACCCAGAGAATGAGGCGCTGGTGCAGAAAGCCATTTCCACTTTAACTGTCGGCAAGACCCTGATTGTGATCGCACACCGGCTGTCTACCATTGTTGGCGCAGATAACATCGTTGTGGTGAAGGATGGAACCATCCACGCACAGGGTACGCATGAGAAGCTGCTGGAAACCTGTCCTCTCTACCGGGATATGTGGCAGGCGCACATCGGCGCGAAAGACCAGATGTAAGGGGGTGTTGTCAGATGTATGGAACATTGAAAAAAATCTTTGCTTTTGCAGGCAGCAAAAAGGAGCTTCTAAAAAAATCCCTGTTATTCTCATTCCTGTCCGGGCTGTTTTCAGCCATGCAGTTTGCCGCCCTCTTTGTAGTGATCGGCGCGTTAGTATCTGACAACCGGGACGGAAAGTTTATCTGCATTTCGCTGGGAATTATGGCCGTTTCCCTCATCGGGCGTATCATCACGACCTATTTTTCCACGATGGAGCAGACGGAAACCGGCTATTGCATGGTAGCGGAAAAGCGTATCCACATTGGAGATCGGCTGCGCTATATCCCGATGGGCTACTTCAACAAGAATAGTATCGGGAACATTACCGCCATTGTCACAACAACTTTGGGTGATGTAGAGAACTCGGCGGCTCGTGTCCTGGTGTCTGTACTGGGTGGATTTTTCAACTCGGTAGCTCTTGTCATTGTCCTGCTGATATTCGACTGGCGGATCGGGCTTGTGGCTGCTGTCGGTGTCCTTCTTTATCTGGCAGCAGCGGAACTGGCGCTTCGCAAATCTGCCGCGCTCAGCGGGGTACGCCAGCACACACAGGAGTCCCTTGTAGAGTCCGTGTTGGAGTACATTCAGGGGATGGGGATTGTCAAAGCATTTGGACTGGAACGGGACAGCACGCAGTCTATCGGCAGTGCAATTAAGGCGAGCTGCCGAGATAACCTGAAATTGACAAAGGCCAGCGTTCCCTATGACGCTATCAAACAGGCCGTTGTCCGGGTGTTTAGCGTCCTGTTGCTTTTGGCCTCGGTTTGGTTCTGGCTGGACGGCTCCCTGTCACTGGCCTACGGCTTGATTTTGGTGATTGCTTCTTTCATGGTGTTCAACGATTTGGAGAACGCCGGGAATATGGCCTCTCTGCTACAAATGCTGGCGGCTTCGATGGATACGGCAAACTCCATTGATGACACGCCGGTGATGGACGAGAAAGGCGCTGACATTACGCCGAAGTCCAGCGAGATCGTGTTTGACAAGGTGGATTTTTCCTACGCAGACCGCAAGATATTAGATCAGGTCAGTTTTACCATTCCCGAAAAAACGACTACGGCCATTGTCGGCCCTTCCGGGGCAGGAAAGACAACGATGTGCAACCTGATTGCCCGTTTTTGGGATGTGAATGCCGGGAAGATTACCATAGGCGGTACGGATGTACGGGATTTTAAGCTGGACAGCCTGATGAAGAATATCTCGATGGTGTTCCAGAGCGTATACCTCTTTGCAGATACGATTGAGAACAATATCAAGTTTGGCTGCCCGGACGCCACCCATGAGCAGGTAGTTGAGGCGGCGAAGAAGGCTTGCTGCCATGACTTTATTTCCGCTCTGCCGGAGGGTTATGATACTGTGATTGGCGAGGGAGGCGGCACTTTGTCCGGCGGTGAGAAACAGCGGATTTCCATCGCCCGCGCCATGCTGAAGGACGCACCTATCATCATTTTGGACGAGGCAACAAGCAGCGTTGACCCGGAGAATGAGGATGAATTGCAGCGGGCTATCGAGGCATTGACCCATGACAAGACCATCATCATGATTGCCCACCGTCTGAAAACCGTCCGCAACGCCGATCAGATCCTTGTACTGGACAACGCTCATATCGTCCAGCGCGGCACTCATGCGGAGCTGATCCAGCAAAAGGGCCTGTATGCCGATTTTGTATCGGCCAGACAGGAGGCCATCGGCTGGAAGCTGGCTCAGTAAAGGAGGTTCAGATGAAACTTCATGCGTCCGGGGAGGACTACCTGGAAACCATCCTTGTTCTCCAAAAGAAACGCGGTATGGTGCGCTCCATAGATGTGGCCCGGCACATGGAGGTGTCAAAGCCCAGCGTGTGCCATGCAGTGGCTACCTTGCGGGACGGCGGCTTTCTTATGATGGACGAAGATCACTTTCTCCATCTGACCGATGTGGGCCGCGAGGTAGCCGAAAAAATCTACGAGCGTCACTGCTTCTTTACCGAGCAGCTTATCACCGCAGGCGTTGACCCCAAAACTGCGGAGGCCGATGCCTGTCGTATTGAACACATCATCAGCGATGAGAGTTTTGACCGGCTGAAAGAGGCAGCCGAACAAGAGCAAAACTAAAACCGAATAAGACAAGCGATCCTGCCCCGCCAGACGGGGAAAGAAAAAAACCGTTGCAGGGCAGGCAGCTTTGTGCGCCCAAAATGGATTTTCCGGGTACTGCGGCGGTTTTGAGTAACATCAAGGCCGCCGTTCCTTATGCCCTCGACAAAGGAGTGACGACTACACGCTGACACGGCGGCTTTAGGAGGGACCCGCCATGAAGCACATTGACCGCCGACAAATTCAGACGATATTTCACTACCGTCAAAAAAAGCCCAGTCAACGAACAGGCTCCGTCTGGCAGCCGGTGCGAAAATTGTCATTCTGTAAGTGAATATTGGAGTTTTTGCGCTCGAATAGCTTTCTGCTGTCCGGGCGTTTTTTCATACCTGTGGGGCCGTAACATCGGGCCAGCATGGCCCGAACCCTGGCCCCAGTGCCGTTCTCCGCCGCCCCATTCAGATTTACCAAAAAAATCTGAATGGAGGAAAGGCAGATGGAAGTTACCATCAATTATAACGGACAAGCTGTGGCTGTGGAGGTCACGCTGGAAGTCTATGAATTTCTTGACCGGGCCGATCACAAAACGGAGAACCTGTTCCATGAACAGCGGCGGCATTGGGATGGCCGGGAGTTTGACGAGTACATCATTACCACCGAGGGTGTAGGGGTCTACGGCGAAACGCCGGAGGAATACCTTTGCCGCATGGAAACGCTGCATGAGCTGATGGCGGTTCTGGACACCTGTACCGAGGTCCAGCGCCGCCGGTTCCTGCTCTATGCGCTTGACGGGCTGAGCCTTGCAGAGATCGGTGTGCTGTGCGGCTGCTCCAAAGTGGCTGTTTATCAAAGTGTGGAGGCGGTCAGAAAAAAATTTATAAATTTCTTTGAGAACAGGCTTAACGAATGACCTGTTTTCTGGCTACCAAGTGAAAGGGATCATTTCCCTTATCTCAGCGAGGGGCGGACAGCGGACGAGCTGTCCGCCTCTCCGATTTTCAGGAGGTAAGCCTATGAAAACAATCAATCTGCGGTGGATGTATCCCCACTACCGGCATGACGAGTTTGTGGATGTTACGGACGAGGTGTGGGCAGCGATGTATCAGGCCAAGCGGGAGATGGAGAACTATGAGCGTCGGAAAGTCTACCACCGCGCCTACTACTCTCTGGACGCATACAGCTGGTTGGAAAATTACGCACTGGAACACAGCAGATCGCCGGAAGATATTTTGCTGGAACGAGAAGAAATGACCACCCGCCTATACCTGATTGCAGCTCTTCCGGTGGCTCTGGCTCATGCCACTCCGACACAGGCCCGCCGTATTCACGCCTACTACATTGCCGGTATCAAGCAGCCGGAAATCTCCCGGAGAGAGGGCGTCCACAGCAGCAAGGTCAGCGTTGCCATCCGCCGGGGTCTGCGGAATATGCGCCGCTGCTATGATGGCCTTTTCCAAACAGAGTGAGGGCATGCCTATGCAGACCATCAATCTCAAACAATATTATCCATTTTGCAAAGAGGACATTTTTGTGGAGGTGTCCGATGAGATCGTCGAAGCGTTTCTTCTGGATAAGAGAGCCGAGGCCGCCAGAGAGCGCAAGATGTTCCGGTATAAGGCATTTTATTCCCTCGATTGTAACGATGGAATCGAAAATGCCGCCATCGGCTGGGCGCAGCCATCGCCGGAGGACTACCTGATAGAAAAAGAGGAATTAGCCGAATACGAAGAACTGATACGACGATTGTACGAAGCCATTTCTTCCCTGCCGCCTATGCAGGCCCGCCGTGTCCACGCCCGCTATATGCTGGGTATGAAAGTGAAAGATATTGCCGCAATGGAGGGTATCACGCCATCACAGGCGGGAAAATCCATCCATGCCGCACTGCGGAGGCTGCGCCGGTACTTTGCTCGACAGAAATGGACGGTCAATCTATGAGTATTTCCAAAGAAAAGAGGTGCCTGACATGAACGAAAAAATTACAGCCCACCCCCAAAAAGAAGAACGGGAGAAAGTCCTGAAGGAGATTCGGCAGCTTGAAAACCGAAAGAAGATTTTGGAGAACAAGCAGCGGAACGAAGAACGCAAGGTTCGCACCCGCCGCCTGATTGAGCGTGGAGCCGTTTTGGAGGGGATTTTCCCGTTGGCTCCCGACCTTTCCGGCATAGAGGTCAAGGCGTTCCTGATTGCCCTGTCCCATCTTCCGGGGGCGGCGGAATTGACTGCAAACCTGCCAAAATCCGGGGACACGCCATAAGTCCCTTGTTTACAAGGGCGCACTTATACACCGTTGCCGGTGCTGTGCGCCCTGCCGGGGGCGTTGCGTACTTCGTCCGCGATGGGGCGCTACGCTCCCCAAACCCCTTGTGCGCTCTGCGCAGCCAGACACCCGCTTTGCGTTTGTCCGGCTCCACAGAGCCTGTTATCCACTCACTGAAAGGAGGTGTTCCCCATAGATTTCTGTCATATCCCCGTCAGTATCATCAAGCGCAGCGCAGGCCGTTCTGCTGTTGCCGCAGCTGCTTACCGCAGCGGAACCAAGCTGACAAATGAATGGGATGGAATGACCCACGACTACACCCGGAAAGGCGGCATTGTCCATGCGGAGATCATGCTGCCTGACCACGCCCCGCGGTCATTTGCAGACCGTTCTATCCTCTGGAACAGCGTGGAGCAAATCGAGAAAGCAAGAGACAGCCAGCTTGCCCGCGAGATTGAAGCAGCCCTGCCCCGTGAACTGTCCGGCGAACAGCAGCTTGCCCTTGTGCGTGCCTATGTGAAGGACAACTTTGTAGACAAAGGAATGTGCGCCGACTTTGCTATCCATGACAAGGGAACCGGCAACCCTCATGTCCATATCATGCTGACGCTCCGGCCTTTGAAAGAAAATGGACAGTGGGGCGCAAAGTGCCACAAGGCATACGATCTGGACGAGAATGGACAGCGTATCCCGGATGGGAAAGGCGGTTGGAAAAATCACAGAGAGGATACGACCGACTGGAACGATAAAGAAAATGTGGAGATTTGGCGGGCGGCATGGGCGGCTTATACCAACCGTGCATTGGAGGCCGCCGGTCAGCCCGCCCTGGTAGACCACCGCAGCTACAAGCGCCGGGGCATTGATAAAATCCCCTCTGTCCACCTGGGGCCAGCGGCCAGCCAGATGGAGAAGCGCGGTATCCGCACCGACAAGGGAGAAGTCAACCGGCAGATCGCCGCCGACAACAAGCTGCTGAAAGAAATCAAAGCCCGCATTACCCGTCTTTATCGCTGGTCGAAAGCCGAAACGGAAAAACCACAAACACAACAAAGCAGCTTGACAGCTTTGTGGGAGGCTCAGCAGCAGTTGAACGCTCCCCACACCCGCACCGGCAAAATCCGGGCTTTGCAGGAAAGCGCTGCACTATTCAGCTTTTTGCAGGCAAACGGCATCCAGTCTATGCAGCAGCTTCATGAAAAAATCGCTGATATGAACAGCCGTTACTATGACCTGCGCGGAAAGATCGTCAAGGCCGAGCGCCGGATCACTACCCTTACCGAGCGCGGGGAGATGTGGGAACAGTACAACCAGTACAAGTCCATCCACAAGCAGCTTGCCAAAGTAAAGCCGGAAAAACGGGAACAGTTTGAACAGCGCCACAGCCGGGAACTGATTCTGTATGACGCAGCGGCCCGGTATCTGAAAGAACTGAAAGACAGCGGCGAGGCAATCACCCCAAAGGCATGGCAGCTGGAAATCGACCAGCTGGCCGCTGGAAAGCAGACGGACACGCTTGCCATGAAATCCATGCGGGAGGATTTGAAAGCAGTGGAACGGCTCCGCAAAACCGCCGAGCAGCTGTCCAGACAGGAACGGGACAAGTCTCACGACCGGGAGCCGGAGCGGTAAGGGCTACCGCGTTTCACGACATACTTTTGCACACAGAAAAACCGCCGTACAGGTTTCCCCATACGGCGGCAGACTGTTTATTTGCCGAACAAGTCGCTGTGTGTGCCGGTGCGGGCCAGCGTCAGCACCAGAACATCATCTTCTATGCGGTAGACAAGCAGCCAGTCCGGGAGAATGTGACATTCCCGATGGCCTGCCCAATCGCCGGACAGGTCATGGTCACGGTTCTTATCTGGCAGCGGTTCGCCCATCGCCAGCAACGCTACGACCTGCTCCAGCACCTCGATCTTCAAGCCACGCTTGATGGCTCGTTTGTAGTCTTTTTTGAAACTGGTCGTGTACTTGACGGTATATTTGGTTTCTTTCATCTTTTCAGGTCAGCAAATAACTCGTCAAGGTCATTGTAGCCCTTTACAGACGGGTCTTTTGCAATCCTTTCCGCTTCCAGCATGGCAGCAACCGTTTCTTTGTTCGGCTGTTCCAGCCTTACTTCAAAGGGAATGCCGCCTTCACGAAGCGACTGGCGCACAAAGATGTTAAACGCCGTAGTCAGGTTCATGCCAAGTTCAGTAAACAGTGCGTCCGCTTGCGCTTTCAAATCTGCGTCCATGCGGATACTGATGTTTGTGGTATTTCCAGCCATACGATCAACCCCTTTCTGCTGGCAATTATAGTATATGCCATTTGCACGAAGAAAACAATACTTTGCACGAATATTTAACAATAAATTCATTCAAGGAGGTTACCGGCTTTATGAAAGAAATCATTTATGAAGAACAATAAGTCTGAACCTATCCCAGTCATGGATTACCGCCAGTACCGCAGAGTGCGGAGGCTGGTGCATGAGTGCTGTAACTACATCGATGGAAACTGTATCGCCCTGGACGATGGGGAGAAATGTGTCTGTGTCCAGTCCATTTCCTATTCCCTATTGTGCAGGTGGTTTCGGACGGCGGTATTGCCGCAGGATAAGGAACTGGAAACGGCGCTGTTCCACCGGATGAATGTGAAGAAATGCGCCGTATGCGGGGCGCTGTTTACCCCCGGTTCCAACCGGGCCAAATACTGCCCGGAATGTTCCACTCGCATGAAGCGGATCAACGCCGCAAAGCGCAAGCGGAAACAACGGGAGAAATGTCACGCTTTAGGGGCTGAAAAACCCTTGTAAATCAAGGATTTTTTCGAGGGTGTCAAAGGCAGGCTGATAGATTTATCCTCCGACCCCTAAAACGGCCTTAAAATGCGTACAGAATCCCAAGAGAAACCCCAAGGAGGAACCCTATGTCAGACAACCGAAAATATTATTACCTGAAACTCAAAGAAAACTATTTTGACGATGATTCCATCGTGCTGCTGGAAAGTATGCAGGATGGTGTGCTGTATTCCAACATTCTGCTCAAGCTGTATCTGAAATCGCTGAAACATGGTGGACGGCTTCAACTTGACGAGGACATTCCTTACACGGCGCAGATGATCGCCACCATTACCCGCCAGCAGATCGGCACTGTGGAGAGAGCCTTGCAGATCTTTTTGAAGCTGGGTCTTGTGGAAGTGCTGGAGAGCGGCACATTCTACATGAGCAACATCGAACTTTTAATAGGCCAGTCCTCTACCGAGGCCGAGCGAAAGCGGGCTGCAAGGCTTCAAAATAAGGCTCTTTCTGCGCCCCGGACAAACGGCGGACATTTGTCCGACATTCGTCCACCAGAGATAGAGATAGAGTTAGAGAAAGAGATAGAGATAAAGAGAGAGATAGAGAAGGTACGCCCTGAAACGGGGCACCCTTCCCACACCTATGGCCGTTACCAGAATGTTTTCCTGACGGATGAAGAACTGGCAGACTTGCAGGCCAGCTTTCCCACTGTATGGGGCCAGTACATCGAAAAGCTGTCCGAGTACATGGCTTCTACCGGCAAGCGTTATCAGAGCCATGCAGCCACCATCCGGCGCTGGGCCGGTGAGGACGCGAAAAAGGCGGCCCCGCCCACCCGCAACCGGGATTACAGCGTAAAGGAGGATGAAACTGTATGATTGAGATTACCGCAGAAATCCGGGCGTTCATCGACAAGGCAGCTGCCGGTGTGGAATTGGCTGAGGACGAGTACATAGACCCGGCAGACGGCCTCATTCACTGTAAGAAGTGCGGCGGCCAGAGGCAGACCGTTGTGCCATGCTTTGGAAAACCAGGCTACTTCATGCCCCGCTGTATCTGCCAGTGCCAGCGGGAGGCCGAGGAACAGCGCAAGGCCGACGAGGAACGGCAGCGCCGCATGGAGCGTATCAAGCGCCGAAAGGCTCAGGGCCTGCAAGACCGCTATCTGTACGACTACACCTTCGCCAACGACAACGGCCAAAATCCCCTGATGGACAAGGCCCGCGCCTATGTGGAGAACTGGAAGGATGCTTATAAGAACAACACCGGCCTGCTGCTGTTTGGGGATGTGGGAACCGGCAAATCCTTTTTCGCCGGTTGTATCGCTAACGCCCTGATTGACCGGGATGTGCCGGTGCTGATGACGAACTTTCCCACCATTCTGAACCGCCTGACAGGGATGTTCTCCGAGGACAGGGCCGACTTTATCGCCAGCTTTGACGAGTACGACCTGCTCATCATTGACGATTTGGGTGTGGAGCGCAGTACCGAGTATGCTATGGAGCAGATGTTTTTCGTCATTGACAGCCGCTACCGCAGCCGCAGGCCCATGATAATCACCACCAACCTGAAGCTGGCTGAACTCAAGAACCCGCCCGACCTGGCCCACGCCCGCATCTATGACCGTATCCTGGAACGGTGCGCCCCGATCCTCTTTGCCGGGAAGAACTTCCGGGAGGAAAACGCTGGGGCCACCAAACAGGCGGCGAAAGACATTGTGAACCGTAAGAGCGAATAATTGTTTTGCCGGACGGCGCAGCCCCGCCCGGAGAAAGGAGCGCCATGAGCGAAGAAACCCGTACCATGCAGACCGCAGATACCGCTCCGGCCAGAGTGCCGGAGGACGCTCCCGCGATGGTAAAGAAAATCGGCAAGACCACCTACAAGGTGCGCGTCCATTTCAGCGATACCAGCACCGAAACCATGAGCGACAAAATCAAGCGTATGCTCAAAAACGAGATACAGCAGATGTGACCGGCTGATAAAGCCAGCCGCCTTGTGTTAAACTGATGATGGTACACACCAAAACTTTTAGCCAAGGAGGACATGAAAATGCTGTACACAGAAAAAGAGAAAACTGAGATTGAACGGGTACGAAAGGTGTTTGCCGAGCATCTTCAACAAAGCACTAATTTTGAACTGCTATGGTCTGATAAAGTGGGCTTTGTCTGGCTGGCGATTGGCCTAAACCCGCTTTATGTTGATACCGGAAGGAGGATAGAGTCTGCCGCCGATCTCTGTCACGAGTGCCTGGATGATGTTGCGATGGATGTTCTGTATATGACAGGCAACGACCACGCGATAGAAGAAGCCGACCCGCTGGAACTGGCCGAGATTAAGCGGCGCTGGAAACCCTATATCGACCAGTTGCCGGAATATGCGTATCTTTGCGATGAACTGTTAAGCAGACGCAAGTAATTTCACCCACCTGAGTGTCAGGAGCATGGAAGTGCTTCTGGCACTTTTTTGTGGCTTTTTTGTGAATTTGATTAAAAAGTCCTTGACAACTCGTTTCGGGAAAGACCGCGAAATCTATCCTGATCAGTGTAGGCGTGCGACTTGCAGCCTTTAACTTACAGCAGATCGCAAACCTGACCTGTACGGATGAACTGGATCTAGCCAGCATCGGGGAAAAGAAGGTGGCATTGTTCTGCTGTATCCCCGATGCAGATACCTCCCTGAATTATCTGGTAGGGATGATTTACAGCCAGCTGTTCCAAACCCTTTATTATGTGGCAGACCGGAAACATGGCGGAAAACTGCCTGTTTCCGTCCACTGTATCATGGACGAATTTCCCAATGTGGCCCTGCCGGACGAGTTTGAAAAAATCCTGGCAACCATGAGATCCAGAGGGATTTCCTGCAGTATCATCATCCAAAACATGGCGCAGTTAAAGGCTTTGTTCAAGGACAGCTGGGAAAGTCTGGTGGGGAACTGCGATGAGTTTCTGTACCTCGGCGGCAACGAAAAAGAGACCCATAAATATGTCTCAGAGCTTTTGGGGAAGGAAACCATCGATACGAACACCTATGGACAGACCAAGGGGAAATCCGGCAGTTACTCTACGAATTTTCAGCAGAGTGGAAGGGAACTGCTGATGCCGGACGAGGTGAGGATGCTGGATAATTCGAATGCCCTGCTATTTATCCGGGGCGAACGTCCGATCCTGGATCAGAAATACGATTTGATGAAGCACCCGAACATTAAATATACGGAGGATGGAGGAGCCAAAGCCTACAACTATGCGGAGGCTCCGCTGGCACATGACAGCTTTCCGTTTGATAAAAACCGATATGATGACTATGAACTGCTCTCTTGGGAAGACATCCTTGGGGAGCCTTTTGAGACCTCCGGAACATATACAGATGCGTTCCGGCAGTAGAAGAATGGAGGAATGCCTCTTGACGAATAGATTTTGTCAAAAACTGAATAAAAAGGAAAGAAAGAAAAAACGAATCAAACCAACACCTGCCCAAAGGCTGCAGAAGGGGATTGCCCTCTGCTATGTGGGCGCTGTGTGTTTCTTATGCTGTGGAAGCATATCTGTCTATGCTGCAGGGGATCCCCTGTCGGTAGTCAATAATTTATCCACGTTTATATTTTCCCTGATCCGCGCAATCGGCCTGATCTTGTTGGGGTTTGGAATTGTGCAGGTCGGGCTCAGTCTGAAAAGCCATGACCCCAGCCAGAGAGCCAATGGTTTCCTGACTCTGGCCGGAGGAATCATCATTACCTTTGCAAAAGAAATCCTGGACCTGATCATGGGATAGGACTGCAATGTATGTACCGGGAGGCCTTAAAACGGCCTCTCTTTCATTTTTGAATGCAAAGGGGGTGAAAATTACTGAGTGATAACTGGATTGTGCAGAATTTAAATTCTGCATTGGAGACCTGGAGCAGTAAGCTGGCAGAGATATGGACCCTGCTGACACAGAACCCGGAAACCTTCAAGGGCGGGGAAATCTGGAGCGTCATGGTGACCATCAACGATGCACTGAAAGCCATTGGATATGGACTTTTAGTATTATTTTTTGCGGCAGGGATCGTGAAGACCTGCGGCAGCTATACAGACATAAAAAAGCCGGAGCATGCGGTGAAAGCGTTTGTCCGTTTCGCACTGGCACAGGGGGCTGTTATGTACGGCATGGAATTGATGACAGCGATCTTCTCTATCATACAGGGAGTTGTTTCCACCATCATGTCCCAATCCGGCATGGCCGGCGGAACGGTCACGGAGCTTCCGGCAGAGATTGTGGAAAAGATTGAATCTGTGGGCATGCTGGAGTCGATCCCTTTGTGGATCGTCACGCTGCTTGGGAGTCTGCTGATCACTGTGATGTCTTTTATCATGATCATGAGCGTTTACGGCAGGATGTTCAAGCTGTATATGTATACGGCACTGGCGCCAATCCCCATCTCTACATTCGCAGGGGAACCCACACAATCCGTGGGGAAAAACTTTGTACGGTCATATGCCGGTGTATGTCTGGAAGGGGCAGTCATTGCACTGGCCTGCATCATCTTTTCCGTATTTGCAGCCAGCCCGCCGGCCATCAGTGATAGCAGCCTGTCAGCCGTGACCATTGTATGGAATTACGTGGGAGAGCTGATCTTTAACCTGCTGGTATTGGTGGGGGCAATCAAGGCATCCGACCGGATTGTGAAAGAGATTATGGGGTTGTAATAGATGAGAAAGAAAGTAAATGAAATATCAAGAAAAAGGAGATTAGAGATAGATGGAAGAAGAAAAAACATTAGGATATGATTGGGAATTTGGGCATGAAGAATTAGTAATTGAAGTGGGTGCCTATGCATACGGT
Organism: Clostridium sp. AF19-22AC; assembly: GCF_003479085.1. Classification (NCBI taxonomy): domain Bacteria; kingdom Bacillati; phylum Bacillota; class Clostridia; order Eubacteriales; family Clostridiaceae; genus Clostridium; species Clostridium sp. AF19-22AC. Next base: position 31,517 of record NZ_QUGN01000015.1, read on the forward strand.
GACCGGCTCTATATCGGACTTTTGCACAAAGAGGATGGAGAGATGGAATCCTTCGCAGACTTAACCATCAATCTGCCCTATTCCCCGGCAGAGATCAATGAGGCATATATTGATGACTTCGCCCGGAACAGCAAGCTGAACTTTATAAAAAAACATAAATTGGGGAAGGTGCTTCCGGAAGAGGGCTATTCCGGATATGCCAGATACAGCAAGGTGGCATTTAATCTGGACCGTCTGGCAGAGCTGGATCCCAAGGGTGTGGAGAAATACCGGGCTCTTCATGGGATGACGAAACAGGAACCAGAAAAAAGGAGCCGCACAAAGAAATCAAAGAAAGGACAGGAACGGTAAATGGAAGTAAAAATGAATAAAGAAATCAGAGATTATCAGGAGTCCATGTTTTTCGGGCTGAATTTCCGTCAATGTGCATTTTCCCTGCTGGCAGTTGGGGCCGCGCTTGGGATATATTTCAGTCTGAGGGAACTGGCCGGGGAGGAGATTACCGGCTGGCTGTGTGTGATGGGCGCAGCCCCCTTTGCAGCCTGTGGCTTTTTTAAGTACCACGGCATGACCGCGGAACAATTTCTCTGGGCAGTTATCAAATCAGAGCTACTGTATCCCAAACGTCTGACCTTCCAGTCCGAAAATCTCTATTACCAATGCATGGAAGACTGCATTCGGGCCGGGGAGCGTACAGGAAGTGATGGAGCGCAGGTCATACAGAAAAGAAAGCAGAGTATGAAAAAAACGCATCGTATGAAGAAAAAGGGAAGGGGGAATGCGGTTGATTAAAACTCTTAATCAGGCAACAAAAATGGACAGGGAGAAGTTTAAAGTCCCCAAATCTGTCCAGCAGGCAGTCCCCATCCGTAAGATTTGGCCGGATGGGATTTTTCAGGTGGAAAGCAAGTTTTCAAAGACATTCCGGTTTTCGGATATCAATTACTCCATTGCGAGCAAGAGCGATAAGACGGAGATGTTTCTGGATTATTCAGAACTCTTAAACGCCTTGGATTCCGGCACATCTGCCAAGATTACCCTCAATAACCGGAGAATCAATAAAGAGGAATTTGAACAGTCCCTATTGATTCCCATGAAACAGGACGGGCTGGACGAATACCGCAGGGAGTATAACGACATGCTGCTCTCCAAGGTCAGCGGCACCAACAACAGCATTTATCAGGAACGGTATCTGACTATCAGCGTCCATAAAAAGAACATTGACGAGGCAAGGACCTATTTTGCCCGTGTGGGGACCGATATCATCACCCACCTTGCAAAGCTGTCCTCTGTAGGGGAAGAGCTGGATGCAGGGGAGCGTCTGCAGGTTTTCCGAGATTTCTTTCAGGCAGGAGAACCAGTGGGGGTTCCCTTTGATTTAAAAGAGTTTGCCAGAAAAGGACACAGCTTCAAGGACTGGATCTGCCCGGCAAGTATGGAAGTTTCCAAAGACTGCTTCCAGCTTGACGGCCGCTATGGGCGGGTCTTATATATGCAGGATTATGCCAGTTATGTGAAGGATGACATGGTTTCGGAACTGTGCGATCTCAGCCGGGACCTGATGCTGTCCATTGACATCCTGCCGGTGCCAACCGATGAGGCGGTCCGGGAGATCCAGAACCGTTTGCTGGGTGTGGAAACGAATGTGACCAACTGGCAGAGGCGCCAGAACGCAAACAATAACTTTTCCGCAGTAGTACCTTACGACATGGAGCTTCAGCGCAAAGAGACCAAGGAGATGCTGGATGACCTGACGACCCGGGATCAGCGGATGATGTTCGGGCTTTTAACGATGGTGCATATGGCAGATACGAAAGAGCAGCTGGACTCCGATACCGATACGCTGCTGTCCATCGCCAGAAAGCACCTGTGCCAGCTTTCGGTCTTAAAATGGCAGCAAGTGGACGGGCTCAATACGGTCCTGCCATACGGCCTGCGGAAAATCAATGCCCTGCGGACCCTGACCACAGAATCCACGGCTGTCTTAATCCCCTTCCACACGCAGGAGATCATGCAGCCGGGCGGGATCTACTATGGGCAGAACGCAGTCAGTAAAAACATGCTGGTGGCAGACCGGAGGAAGCTGTTAAACGGCAACTCTTTCCGTCTGGGGGTAAGCGGTTCCGGAAAAAGTTTTTCAGCAAAAGAAGAGATTGTGGACCTGGCATTATCCACGGATGACGATATCCTGATCCTGGATCCAGAGTCGGAATTTGTTTCTCTGGTGGAGGCTCTAAACGGGGAGGTCATCCAGATCTCAGCAACCTCAGATACCCATCTAAATGCGCTGGATATGGATGCAGCATATGGGGATGACAAGAACCCGCTGATTGAGAAGTCAGAATTTATCCTCTCCTTGTTCGAACAGCTGGTGGGAACCGGGAATCTTTCTGCCAAGGAAAAATCCATTCTGGACCGCTGTACCGCAGACGTTTACCGGGATTATATCAGGAATGGTTATAAAGGAGAAATGCCGACCTTAAAAGACTTATACCGCCAGCTGATGCTCCAGCCGGAAGAAGAGGCCAGAGGGCTGGCGCTGTCATCGGAGCTGTTTATCAATGGAAGTTTGAACACCTTTGCCCAGACCACCAATGTCAATACCAAAAGCAGGATCATCGACTACGATATCCGGAAACTGGGCGAACAACTGATGCCCTTGGGTATGCTGGTAACTCTGGACAGCATTTTTAACCGGGTGATCCAGAATTGGAAGGAAGGGAAAACAACCTGGATCTTTGCGGATGAGTTCTATATCTTATTCCGGTATCCATACAGTGCTGATTTCTTCTACCGCCTCTATAAAAGGATCAGGAAGTATTTTGGATTTGTGACAGGCATGACACAAAATGTAGAGGAACTTCTGAAATCCGATACCGCAAGGTTAATGCTTGCCAACAGTGAGTTCCTGATCCTGCTGAACCAGTCAAGTACGGACCGGGAGGAACTGGCTGCCCTGCTCAATATTTCGGATAACCAGCTGTCGTACATTACGAATGTAGGTGCAGGGCGGGGGCTGATCCGGTGTTCCGGGAATATCGTTCCTTTTGAGAACTCGTTCCCGAAAAATACAGGGTTATATAAACTGATGACAACCAAGCCTGGGGAGGCTTAAAAGAATGTGCCGTGTCCTATATGGGGCGCGGCATTTCATGTTTAGAGAAGGGAGTGATATTGCATGGAATCAACACTAAAAGTACCACTTATGGAACAGGAACAATTGGAGGAACTGCTTCGGATTCTGGATGAAAAAGGGATGAAGGAGGAAAAGGAGCAGGTCAGCGGCCTTGCCCAATATCTGGATGCGATGGATACACAGCTGGGAGCTGTACTGAAGGAACTAGGGGATGTGAAGGAGCAGCTTGGCGTGATCCAGGATCAGGGGATCAAGGCGGCCGCGGTGCGTGTCGTTGCTAAAGTGGAAGGTAAAGTACAGGAAGCAAGGGAGACGATCCATGTGCTGAAAGAAAAATTTATGGATGGTGTCCAGAGGACCGTGAAAAATTTCCGTGAAAAAGGAATCCTGACACTGGCAAAAACAATTGATTTTTTAGGTCTGCAGAAGGGCATCCAGAAGGTGCACAGCCAGTTAAGCCAGTCTGTCTTATCAATGGACAGAGGGATTGACAGGCTTGGGAGTATGGCAGATGAACTGCATGCGGCGAAGACCCATATCGGAAATATCGGGAGAGAACTGGCTGGCAAAGGGTCTGTAAAAGCACCAGGACGTGATGTGGAACGAGGGAGCGTATACCAGATGCAAAAGGGCTTATATCATCTCATGGGAACCATGACCGGAATGAAAGACCGGACGGAGAAGATGCTGTCAAAAATGGAACGGCTGACGGAACATGCCGAACATTTGAAGAAGCCATCCATCCGGGAAAGCCTGAAATCAATCCAGTCGGAAGGAACAGAACATGAAAAAAATAGGAAGGAAACAGAACATGATAAACATGCCAGTATTTCTTTTTTTGCAGCGGAGTGCATGGAATTTCATAATTTCGGGGAAATGCAGGAGAATCTGACCCTGCCAGAAGCAGTCAGGGAATACCAGCGTATCAGGAGGAAAGGTACCGCTAAAGGTCCAGGTATCGGATTTGTCCTTCAGGACCAGACAATCCCTGATTACTCAGGTATCCAGTGGCCGCTGTTTAACAGGCGGGAGATTGCAGCAGAAGAGTTAAAACTGATACCCGAATACCAGAATCACCCATTGATAAAAGAATCTGTTGAGGAACTAAAACAGTATCTGCCGGAACTGACGAAGAATGAAAAGCAGAAAAAAACTCCGGAACGTTGATTTTTTATACGAATTGCTGACAGAGAGGAGGTGAAGGATGCGGGATATCAAGATGAAGGAACATAACCGAAGCCCCAAGCTCAAGAATCCGGCTGCCAGAATGCCGAAAGAATTTGTCCGATCAGCAGCCTTGGAAATGAAAGAGAAGCAGCCCCGGGTATCCCAGGCAGTGGAGGCGTCTGCTGGACAGGAATCACCTGTTCAGTATGGCAGTGAAAAACTAACATCTGCAGAGGGATGGGCTGCATATAAGTCAGGCAGCGCCGTCTCTGCCGCAGGGCGGAAGGCTGCGAAGAAGTCTTTTGAGAAGCTGTGGGAGCGCAGAAAAGAGGAGAGGACAGCGGAAACAGCTGCTGAAGCATCAGAAACAGCCCAAGAAGCGGAAGAAGAGATAAAGTCTGGACTTCAAACAAGAACCGTTAAAGCTGCAAGGGAGCAGGGAAAGACGCCTGCTAGACAGGGGAGTTCTCAGACACAGACAAGTTCCCAGATAAAGGTGAGGATAAAGCCGGAAGCAGAGAAAACAATCCGTACCTCTGTGAGGAGGGAAGTGAATGTAGCTCCTAGAGTTGTGAAATCTTCCCCTGTACCTTATGAGAGAATCAAGACAAGCAAACCGCCTGTATCACAATATCAAAATCTGCAAGTAATGAGGGCGGCGAGGCAGGCAGCTGTCAAGGCTCTGAATCCTGCGGAAACGTTAAAGACAGCAAAGACAGCTAAAACAACAGTCCGGGGAATCAAAACAGCAGTACACGGGGTGGTAACTTCAATCAAAGCCTTGGGGACAATTCTAGCATCGGCTGGTGGTGGAGTTGTATTTTTGATTATAATACTGGGAGTCATTGGCGGAGCCTTGTTTTCAGGGAGTTCCCAAAGTGCAGAACCATTGAGCCAGGAGGTACTGAATTACACGCCAGTATTACAGAGATATGCATCTGAGTATGGTATCCCGGAGTATGTAGCCTCCCTCCAGGCAATCATGATGCAGGAATCCGGAGGCAGGGGGAATGACCCCATGCAGTCCAGTGAATGTCCTTTTAACACCAGATTTCCCAATACTCCCAATGCCATTACAGAGCCGGAATACTCGATCCAGGTAGGTGTACAGTATTATGCAGCCTGTGTGCAGGAGGCTGGGTGTATCACACCTTCTGATATGGGGCGTCTGGAGTTATCTTGGCAGGGATATAATTACGGAAATGGGTACATATCCTGGGCGTTACGCAATTATGGGGGATATACGCAGGAGAGTGCCCTGCGGTTCAGTCAGGAGCAGGCAGCATCTCATGGCTGGTCAGGATATGGCGATCCGGAGTATGTGCCCCATGTAAGGCGGTATTATTCCGGTGGAAATATCTTTGCCGGTTTATTTGGGAATGAACAGATCGTAACCATAGCAAAGACACAGATCGGAAATAAAGGAGGACAAAAGTTCTGGTCCTGGTATGGATATTCAAAGCGTGAGGAATGGTGTGCCTGTTTTGTAAGCTGGTGTGCAGACCAATGCGGTTTGATTACATCAGGCAGTGTACCAAAATTTTCTTACTGTCCTGATGGGATTAAATGGTTCAAAAGCCAAGGACGTTGGAAAGACAGGGGGACTTACACCCCAGTTGCTGGAACAATCATTTTTTTTGACTGGTTAGATAAAAAAACAGGTACACGGGACGGAATTAGTGACCATGTGGGAATCGTAGAGAAATGTGAAAATGGAATAGTGTATACCATTGAAGGAAATTCTAGCAATGCCTGCAAAGAAAACCAATATGCCATAGACAGCCAGTCAATCTTGGGGTATGGGGAACTGAATTAGCAAAAAGGTAGCTGATTCAATGAGGCATCATGATATCGCCATAAAAATGTTAGACCGAAAGAGTATCAATCTTCCTGGACATTATAGTATTAATTAATATATGGCGGAGTTTTATTATGTGAGGAGGGGGATTTGGGGAACATCTGGATACGCCTCCTACACTTGAGGAGTATCCAGATGTTAAAGTCATAAGATGGCGGCAGGTTTTAACCGCCTAGCACTGATAAATGTAGATTAACCGAATTCGCAAGGAAAGCTATATAGTATGCAGAAACCTTCAAAGGGCATTAATTTTGAATGTGGGAGATATTACCCTCACGCATATATTGCTTACTTCTCCGAGCATGCGTCAAAGAATAAAATACAAATGGATAGACAATTACAAAAACAACTGTCGTTGCCTATCCATTCCATTAAATAAAAGATTCCGTAGATGGAAGAAATACTAGCGGAAAAGAAACCGTGTGAGTGCCTTTATATCGAGAAAGAAGAAGACCACGTCCACCGTCAAAAGGATAGAAAGGTGCAAGGCTGTTTCACTGGCAAGTTGGCCTATTTTTTGTGGAGAAAGAAGATCTGTGCGAAGGTAAAAGAAGTCTGATTTTCCCTTTTATTTCGACGGGCTATGTTCAAGATCCCTTCATTAGTGTTTTAAACTCCTCGCAGGGCATAGGCCTTGCAAAGTAATATCCCTGTCCATAGTCGCAGCCAATATCACGAAGCCGTTTCAGCTGCTCTTTTGTCTCCACGCCTTCCGCTACAACGCGTAGTCCCATCGTCCAGGCGATGTCCATAATATGACGCAGGATACCCTTGCTCTTTGGTTTGGCTGTTTCGCTGCGGATAAACTGCATATCCAGCTTTAAGATATCCAGCGGCAGCTGATTGAGCATATTTAGCGACGAGTAGCCACTGCCGAAATCATCCATCTCAATCAAGAACCCTAGTTTTTTCAAGGACTCTACCGTCTCAATGATCTGACTGGGATTTTCCGTATAGGCACTCTCGGTGATTTCCAACGGGAGGCGGGATACATCCAATCCATGTTTTTGAACTGTCTGTAATAGAATATGAGTCAGATCCTCATTGTAGATATCGGCCCTAGAGACATTGACCGAAACACTCAAGGGTGGGTAACCCTCGTCGTCCCAGTGCCGCAGTATCGCACAGGTTTTGTCCCAGACGAACTCGTCGAGTTTTGTGACGAAGCCATTTTTTTCAAACAGCGGTATGAATGCAGCCGGAGATAGTAGTCCTTGCTTTGGATGGTTCCAGCGCACCAACGCCTCTGCACCAGTCAGAACACCGTCTTCGAGCCGATACTTCGGCTGCAGGTACACCTCGAATTGTCCTGAGGACAGGGCCGCAGCCATCTCGTTGGTGATCATCTGTACCCGTAGCAGCTCTTCGCGCAAGGTATCGTCATAGATGGCAAAATGCTGGCCATACTGTCCCTTGATGCTGTGGGCGGCCAACAGTGCTCTGTCACACATCTGCTCGACGGGAACTGCCTTATTTTCTACAGAGTAAATGCCCCATTTCAACCTCACGTTTGTTGCACAGGAAAGGTTATTAATCCTGTAAATAATATCTGTAAACAAATCAGCCGTATACGTGAAACCATGCTCTACCATGCAGGCAAATTGGTCGGCACCAATCCGACCGCAAATTCCTTTTTCTCCCACGAATTCCCGGCAGATTTTCACAATCCCCTTTAGCAGACAGTCCCCAGCCGCTACGCCGAAGACATCGTTGACTAGCTTGAAGTTTTCAACGTTGGAGCAGACAAGGTCGTATTCCTTTTCCGGGCTTTCGGCGAGAGTATCTTTTACTCGCTGGTAAAAATATTCCTTGCTGTAAGCGCCTGTCAACCGGTCGTACCGCAGCTGGTTGATCATGGCGGCGGTCTCACGCAGACGAATAAGGCCCGCAACCCGGTGCCGGATGATTTCTGGACGATAAGGTTTAGAGACGAAATCAGTTGCCCCGTGGGATAAGGCCTCCACTTCGTCCTCTTCACGGCTGCTTTGGGTTGTGACGACAACAGGGATTAGCGAACTGGCATTGTCCTCCTTGATACGCGATAGAAAGTCGTACCCGTTCATAACAGGCATGACAATATCCAGCAGGATAAGGGAAATCTCGCCCTCTTGTGTTTGCAGTACGCTCAGGGCTTCCAGCCCATTTCCCGCCTCTAATATCTCATAATCCGGGGAGAGGATATATTTCAGCATCTCCCGATTAAGCATGTTATCCTCCACGATCAGTATCTTTTTCTTTGCCGTCATTTTCCATCCCTCAATCCTTTTAAAGTTCTTTTAGTTATGCTCCTTCAATCAGGCTTCTATCACATCTTGCTCATCATCTATAAACACTGCCATTTTCTCACGGTCTGCCGTGTTGACAGTCATGACGAAGATGACCTTTCGGATACTTTTACTGTTCCTTTTTTATTTTGCATTCTCCTTGGCGCAATAACCGGCTCCTGGTAAATAGGCGCCTGTAATACATGCTCTCTTTTTAGCAGTTCAAAAAATTCTTCCGCCGGCATCGGTTTTGCAAAGTAATTCCCCTGCCCATATTCACATTGGTACTGACGCAGCAGATTCAGCTGTTCGATGGTTTCGATTCCTTCCGCCAGGGACTGTGTTTTGGGCAATTCCCTGCAGATCTGCATCACGTTTTTCATGATGATACGGCTTTGGGCGTTGCTGCCCAACTCCTCTACCAGAGATTTGTCAAATTTGATCTTACTAAAGGCCAGCTTGGTCAGTATGAATAGATTGGAATAATCGGAGCCAAAATCATCCAGTGCGACAGAAAAGCCCTCCTTTGTCAACTGTTCCAGCAGTTCGAGAAGCTGCAAAGGTTCCATTTTATTAATGCTCTCGGTGACCTCAATGGTCATTTCTTTTGCAGGAACATCAAATTTTCTGGCAATCCGATGTAGCTGTTCCACAATATCCGGGGCCATCAGTGTGACACGGGAAAAGTTCGAGGAGAGGGTCGTTTCGATACCCTGCCGTTTCCACCTCTGAAAATCAGCACAAACTGTTTGGAACACATGCAGATCTAAATGGCTGATAACACGTTCCCGTTCATAATAGGGGATAAAGTAATGCGGTGAAATCAGATGGCCGTTTTCATCCCGTTTTCGAACCAGCGCTTCGGCACCAACAATCCGGCCCGTTTTCAGGCTGATCTGTGGCTGGTAATAAACAACGAAGCAATGCTCCTCGATATCCCGAAGGATTTCCGTTGCGATGCCGGTACGGATCCGTCCATCCCGATGGAGGGCCGAGTGATAATACCCCTGTTTCTGTGCATACATCAAATCATCCGCCCGCAGGATTTCATCACCGATAGAGATATTGCCTTCCTTCCATGTACAGCCAATCGATACGTCGTAGTCCTCGTTCTCTTCAAAATCCTGACGGAGTTCCTCAGTGAACACTTGAAACTCCCACTGGGAAACATCTATGCAAAGCACCACGAATTCATCACCGCCCACCCGGTATGCGTTGTTTTCTGCATGCTTTTTTAAAAGCTCCGCTACACTTTGGATCACTCTGTCCCCATATTCATGGCCAAAACTGTCGTTGAGTTTTTTCATCCCATTGATGTCGATATAAACCACACCAAGTGATTGCAGATCATGAAGAGAAAGCTGTTTAAGTGCTTTTATGTAACGGTTGCGGTTATTGAGGCCGGTGAGCAGATCTGTATAACTGGCCCGTTCCAGTTCCTGGGTGAGCCGACGACGCTCCAGTTCGTCTAGTACAAAACCGCACACGCTGCGCAGCAGGGATAAATCGTTCCCGTTTTCTGTGGGATTGTCGACGCCAAGAAGTCCGATGATTTTTTTCTTTTTTACTAGCGGCGCAGCGCAGAGGCTTTTAATCCCCTGATCGTTTAAGATGCGGTATTCCGGAGAATCGACCGCATAATTTCCACCTAGAGATGTAAGAAAGAACTCCCCGTCATGTTCAAATTTTACATTCCATTCGGCAATGTATTCCAAAGGGATCTCTTGCAGATTCTGGATTTCCCGTGAGATACCGGGAGCACACCACTCAAACGTGTTCCGGATAAAAGCTTTGTCATATTCAAAGATATACGCCCGGTCAGCCGCGTAAAAACAGCCAATCAGTTCCAAAAACCGATTCACTGCCACTGAGACGTCCGGTTCACCGGATAGCGTCTGGATACAATCCACCAGCGTTTCTTCCACGGTCAAACGGTTGGAGACGCGGTCTAATTGTTCTTTTTGTTCGGTGATATCGCGCGCGATTTCAAGCCGACGGTTTTTCCCTCCGAACGGAACCAGCAGGTCAGTGATATCCATCCATTTTTGCAGCTTTTCGTTAAAATGTTCCCAACGGTAAGGCTGGGTAGTGGACAGTTTGCTGTTGGTACAGAATGGGCAGGGAGCGTTCCGGCCCTGTATCAGTTCATAACACTTTTTGCCATAGCATTCTGCGGCATCTTGGGCTCCGCATAGGGCTGCAGCTGCGTTAGTCATATACAGTATTTCATAAGTATTTGGATCGCTGGCATAGGCAATCAAATTTTGCTGCTCAATAATTGTTCGCTCAAAAAAGGCATCTTTCATCGCAATCACCATTCCCTTCTTAGGCTTTCTGGTTTTCACGATACTTACAGCCACTTTTCCAGTACCCGTCGCAGCTGCTCAATATCAATGGGCTTTGCCAGATGCCCGTTCATGCCCGCACCCTTTGTCTTTTGCCTGTCATCCGCAAAAGCGTTGGCCGTCATGGCGATGATTGGAAGCGTTTTTGTATCCTCTCGTGGAAGAGAGCGTATTTGTTTGGCCGCTGTGCACCCGTCCATGACTGGCATCTGCATGTCCATAAAAATCAGGCTGTAGGTTCCGGCAGGTGCGTCTTTCACCATATCCACGGCGATTTGGCCGTTTTCGGCCGTGTCGATCATCACACCGGTATCCGATAGAATCTCTACGGCGATTTCCCGGTTCATTGTATTGTCCTCTACCAGAAGGAGCCGTCTGCCCTCATAAGAGCCTCCGATCAGTGGTACCGCCTCCGGCTTTTCTTCGGCCGCCGCACCGCTTACATACTGCTTTAGTTTATACACGAGCCGGGAGCGAAACAGGGGTTTTGTAATAAAACCATTGGCGCCCGCCTGTCTGGCGGCGTCCATCTGCTCCGACATATCATAGGCCGAAAGCATGATGATAGGCAGGTCTTTTCCTAATTTCTCACGAATCAGCCGGGTGGTTTCCACACCATCCAGACCCGGCATTCGGTAGTCGAGGATGACCGCGAAATAGTCCTGGGAAGCGGCGTGGGCTTCTTCCAATTTAGCGAGGGCGGTCTGACCGTCGCCGACTCCTTCCGCTGTAATTTCCAGTTCTTCCAGACGTTTGCAGGTATTTTCACAGACAATGTGATCGTCGTCCACTACCAGAACCGACAAACCGGCCAGCGCGCTGTAATCGATTTTTTCCTCCAGCACTTTGAGATAAACTGATACGGTAAACCGGCTGCCTTTCCCGTAGGTACTTTCCACCTCGATTGTGCCGCCCATCTGCTCTGCGATTTTTTTACAGATGGAGAGTCCAAGACCAGTACCTTGGACCGCCTGGATTTTTACATCCTCCGCCCGTTCAAAGGGTTCGAACACGCGGCCTAAGAATTCAGGCTTCATTCCGATACCAGTATCCGAAACGATAAACTCATAATGCGCCATATCTGCCCCAGCGGCTGGGGTTTCCCTGATTTCCAGCGTAACAGTCCCGCCTTCAGGCGTGTATTTTACCGCGTTTGACAGCAGATTCATAATCAGCTGTTGCAGGCGCTGTACGTCGCTGATCACCATTTCATGGGTGATGCCGCTGATATAGGGTTTAAACCGGAGACTTTTGTCATGGAGCAGCGGCTGCACCATAGTGACGATGCCCTGCACCAGCTCCGCCAGGTTCACTTCCTCCTCTGCCAGCAGGATCCGGCCGCTTTCGACTTTGGACATATCCAGCACTTCGTTGATCAGGTCGATCAGGAGCTTAGAGGAAACGTCGATTTTCTGAAAACAGTCCATCACCCGTTCCGGATCGTTTACATACTTTTTACCAATCTTGGTCATGCCCAAAACCGCGTTCATCGGCGTGCGGATATCGTGGCTCATCCGGGACAGAAAATCTGACTTGGCCCGATTTGCATGCTCCGCCGCTGTGAGCGCCTCCTGCAGGGCGGATTTCTGCTCAGTCAGCTGCTTTTGCATTACCCGCAGCTCTGTGATATCGGTGACATCGATAAAGACCGTCAGATAGACCGGGTCGTCAGCAATAGAATCGGTACAGGTACTGCGGATCTGGAACCACCGCTCCCGTCCATCCCGGTCCTTCATGCGCAGTGTCCCCTCAAAGGGCTCGCCCTGCCGGAAATGCAGGTGGTTCGCTTCGATCATGGCCCTGCTTTCCGTTTCCAGGGCAGCATAGACGTCGAAGGACTCCAGCTGCTCTGTATCCACATCGAAAATATCCGTAATGCCGTCGCTGGCATCGATCATGACGATTTTGTCCTTCAGGATACGGTGTTTGACGATAAAACCTGGGATGTTATTATATGCAACGGCTTTCTCCTGCTGGATCTGCATCAGCTCGGTGACGTCGACCATAGTGGTGTAGGCCAGCTGTCTACCGTCCTGATACTCGTCCGTGAAAAACCCTGTCATTTTCACCCAGTTGGTGGACCCGTCGGGAAGTTTCAGCGGCACAAAGAGCTCATAGCTCCTTTTTCCTGCCGCATACATTTCCTCAATCTTGCCGTGGATTTTTTCCCAGCCACCTTCATTGGTCTTGAAATATTCGTCGCAGTGGTTGTGGAAGGCAGTTTCGTATTCCTCTTTAGAGTACCCGATTAGATCATAATAAAAGTCGTTAGCCTCGACTACCGTGAAATGCTCATCCACCAGATGGCGGCTGACGCTGACCTTCATGGCCTGCATCAGCATATCCTGCTCGTTTCTTGTCTGGACCAGCTCCGTTACATCGGTCATGACGGTATAGGCGGTTTGGAATCCGTCGATATATTCCTCCGTGAAATAGGTGAACAGCTTGACCCAGTAGCTGGAGCCGTCCTCGTATTTCATCGGGACGATCAGCTCATATTGACTGCCGCCTTGCGCCAGAACCTCGTTTACTTTCTGTGTCAGCATCTCCCATCCCTCCGGGTTGTTCCGATAGTATTCGTCGGGGTGGTTGTGGAACAGGGTCTCATATTTTTCTTTAGAATAGCCGATGAGCCGGTAATAATGCTCATTGGCCCGCACACAGGTATAGTGTTCATCGATGAGGTGTTTGCTAACACTGACGTTTAAGGCGCTCATGAGCATATCCTGCTCATGAGTCAGCTTTTCAAACTCCTGCCTGGCCTGCATCATCTCAGTCACATCAGTCAAGGTAGTGTAGGCAACCCGGCAGCCATCGATAAATTCGTCTGTAAAGGCTGCCTGCAGTTTGACCCAGTAAGCTCCCCTGTCGGGATGGATGAGGGGCAGGTAAACGGAGTTGCCGTTTTCCCCTTTAGTCAGAGATTCCTTTACGGATTCCGCCATGATCCGGAATCCCTCTGGGTTATTGTAGAAGTATTCGTCCGGGCGGTTGTGAAACCGGTCTTTAAATTCTGCCTGTGGGTAGCCAATCAAGTCATAAAAAAATCCGTTGGCCCAGACGAGTGTGAAATGCTCATCCAATAGATGCTTGCTGACGCTGACGCTCAACAGGCGCATCAGGGTGCTGTATTCATAATCGGCCGCTGCCTGTTTCTCCCGCTGCCGCGTGTTTTCTTCCTTCTGATCTGGCATTTTTCTGCGCCTCCTCTATGAAACAAATGCTTCTGACAGGTGCAACCGACTACATTAGAATTTCGGTCCATTGCCTTGTCAACCTTGCTCACTTCTTTATCAGTTTATTATAGCCTGTTTAATTGACAAATGCAACATCCTTTGGATCCTTAGCGCTGAGGAATAAAAACTTTTCGCGATAAAATAGCCAGATTTTACGCAGGAAAACCCCCAGTACGATAAAATATAAGTAATTAATTTTTCGCACTGGGGGCTTTATGAATGAGAAAACAGGAAAAGCAGGAACAAAAGAAACAGGAGAATGAAATTGCAGATTTTATGAAGGTCACAAATCATTTTTCCATTCTTTAAAAGAATGAATCATGGAGAAGGATGACCCCAGAAACTAGAGTTATATCACATTTACATAGGCAGATTTGGGGTATATGGCAATCCTGAATAATGAGTGTGGTCAGTTTTCCATATGAGTGAAGGAGGAGAATTTCAACAAAGAATCCTGTATGAAATTAAAATTTTCAGAGTAAATTTCCCGTTTTCACACTTCGCCCTCAACGGCATTATTGAGTCCATTTCCGAATATAGTAATGATGTCAAGCGGTTCTATGAAGTTTATGTCTTTAAAGTCTGCAGTAATGACAGGTCTGCTTGTTACTTCTATGCTTGTAGCATCTGCAGTTGCCGCTACTATTTAATGAGGAAAGGAATTAACGAAGATTAAAAATCTCAAACGATTTTTGATTACCTCTTTAGAAGTTCTTATATGCCGGTATAGCCTGTATTTCCGGGATTTCCCGACAATTTTTGGTACACCGCCGGACGCACCACACAAAGGGGCTATCCCATAATCGAGATAGCCCCTTTGTACCTTATATGTTATATCAAAAGTATACGAAATCACTATACCTTTTGACATTGTTATTATCACTCCGTCACTGCTGATGCAGGAGGATAAACACACAATCGATCTTCTGTTGCCGGGGCCTCTGCGTCCTCTGTTGTTACAAGCCCACGTTCTTCAATCAGTTCGGGTGGAATAGCGCTTATGGCTAACTGTTCTTCTTCCGTCAAACTGTTATACCAGGAAAGCCATTCCAACGTATCTTCGGAAAGGCCGTATTCATCTACCCATAGGTTGCCAAACTTGACTTGGTTTCCGTCTCCTTTCCTGTGCTCAAATACAATCCACTTTTCATCCAGAAAAACTTCTATGGTATCACCCGCACCATACTGATATCCAAAGCCCACCCCGAAATTAGATTGACTGTCTTTTGTTGGTGTCTCTGAAGCATCAACAGTTGAAGTTATTTCTCCGTCCATTGTGCCGCACTTTCTGTTAAGAGTGCTTTCCTCATCTGTGTCAAAGTAAAGTTTACCGTCTACCATTACCATCGGAATTTTATTCCGTTGAAGTTCTGCTGGGTCTTGCTCCGAAATATCTTCTACATTGGTTTCCTGCCCCGCCGGGAGTGGATTATACCCGCTGGGGTCTCCGTCTAGTCCAGAGTCTCCACCATTCTTTGCGCACCCTGTAAAAATAAGAAATGCTGACAATATCACTCCAAATAAAAGGCAAAGTCTTTTCATATCGTATGTCCTCCTTCATAATCAATCCCTTGCTTATATATTACGGGCGGTAAGGATTAGCATAACAGCCATTACAACAGGGACAATCGCTTACTCAATTCTCCTTTACAAACTGCGTTCATTTAGCAAATTATATCACGGCCATCCGTTTGAAACAACGGTAAAAGCGTGAGAATAAGGAGACAGATGATGTATTTTAACACTATCATTACATAATGCAGTAATGTAAGGATAGGAAGCTTGTAGCCGATCCATCAATTATGTCTGCGATGAAATCGAAGAATAGTTATGTAGCTTAGCGACGTGTGACCATTTCCTCACTCATAAAAAAACGTGAAGATTCAAGTTTTCTCGGGAATACCTTTCATTTTTACCGGCTATGGGTGTTAATACCATAAAATATTTGAACAAGAATTAGCAGTGCATTCCATATCATTGAAAATTGTTTTTTAAACAAGTAGTATTCAAGTGATTAAAGAAAGTACGATGAGTGATAAGGAAACCAGCCGTGGGGTCTATTAAAAAAAGGGGATACTATATAAAAAAGCAAAGTTTGGAGGATGCGTTGAGAAATAAATAAAATTTATTCCCACCACTGTTGGATTCCTGTCATGATGGATTTCCACGTTCATCTGTGATATACTTAATTATTAAAATGGCTGGGTAGTAAGAAGATGTGATTACAGCATATAGATGGGGACAACAAAAGCAGAGAGACACATATAACGATGGTTTATTTATCCAGAATGTGCAGAAAGGGCTTTTCCCACATTCCAGCGTTTGGCAATAATGGAACCGGAGCGCTTCATGATTGAGTTTGTAAAACTGGAAAATAAAGAATTTCTTAAAGAAGAAGGAGGAGGAACGATGCATAACAACAGCATGGCTGATATTATCTATGATTATTTTACTTCCCGGATCGTATTCGGTTATTATCTGCTTGGGGATCAGCTTCCTTCTATCAGCTATATCTGCCGGCAGTTTCAGGTCAGTGCTCTCACCGTGCGTACTGCGTTGATCCGGATGCGAGAGGAGGGGTACATCGAAACCACTGAACGCAAGCGCAGTATCGTGACCTTTCGGCCGGACGAGCAGCAGGAGCAGCGCTACCGGAACGCTTTCCTCTCACGCAGGGAGGGGATGAATGACATGTGCCGAAACTCCGATATTCTTTTCAGACCCATCGTTCATTACTATCTGCAAAGGCAGACTGAGGATTCTATCAAACAGATCCGGTCGCAGCTGAAGAAGCGGAAGGGGCACCCGGCGAAACAGATCAACATGTTTTACGCCGAGGCCATGCGCCCGCTGAACAATTCCCTGGCGCTTAATCTGCACTGGGAAATGGTACGGTATCTTCAAACCCCCTATCTTCAGCGTCCCGCCAATTTTGAAGATTCAGATACTGCGGCGGAGCATATCGAACAGATGCTAAGTCTGATTGAAGCAGGAAATATTGAAAAAGCGCTGGAGATGACTCAGGCGTTCAGCAAAAATGTCACGCAGATGTTTTTTGAAAGTCTGGGTGTCATGCTGGATACACCGGAGCCAGTTAAACAGATCCCATTTGAGTGGCAGATCTACAGAGAGCACCCGCAAATGTGCTATACGCTGGCTGCCGAGCTGATGAGCAAAATAGATGCGCGGATTTACAAACAGGAGGAACTTTTGCCCCCCTGTCAGGCGCTGGCACAGAAATATGATGTTTCCCTGATTACCATGCGGCGGACACTGGAGCTGTTAAACGACATCCATGTCACCGAAACACAGAATGGGGTCGGGACACGGGTGATATCTGGAAGGCTTTCCGGTCCGCCCGACCTCTCGCATTTACAAATCCGCAAATGCCTGCTCATGCTGCTGCAGGCGATGCAGATGAGCGCTCTGACCTGCAAAAATGTTGCGGTACATACGCTCTCTTCGCTGGACGACGAGGGCTTTCAGGCTCTTGAACGTGAAATTGGGTGCCTTACGGAGGAAGGAACGCCGTTCCTTGCCGCAAAAGCCTGCCTTCGATTCATTGGGGAGAACAGCTCCTCAGCTTTTATCCGGGAGGTATACCGCCAGCTTTACCTGCTCCTGCAATGGGGGCACGCCCTTCATATGTTTTCCCAAAAGCTGGATGCTGGCAGGTTTTACGAGGACTATGCCGAGAGTCTGCGAGAGAAGCTTTGCCGCCGGGATATCGGAGGCTTTGCCGAAAATCTGTCAGAGCTGATGAAAAAGAACGTTGTGGGAACCAGAGCTTTGCTTCTGGAACTCGGCTTTAAGAAGGAACAGCTGGTATAGGCATTCTCGGTCTGGTTTACATTTAGGGGCAGCTATTAATATATAATAAATCGAAAGCAGGAGGCGGTCACCAACCGCCGGCCTCTTGCAATGTCGTGTGTATCAGAGCTGTAACTACTAGACTAGTCGACGGCGACCGACTGTTTCGCTTTGGGCGATGTGGAAGGACAGGTGGGAGAGGTCGGCGGCCTGGTCGGATGGGTCACGAACGACGACGAAGATCGCACTGGTGGCACTTTCACCAATTGCTTTGCGTTTGGTCGGGTACACGAAAATGAAAGCGATAATGAGGATTTTGCGAAGCCGCTGATAAATGGCATGTGGGATGCGAGCAGCGACGATCACGCAACAGCGGTTAACTGCTATTATAACGCTGAGCGCAGCGGTCGAGAGGATTCTAACGGGACCAACAAAAGTCTGGAGGAATTCAAAGACGGTACGGTTTCCAACCTGTTGGGCGATGGTTTTGTTACGCGCACGGAATTCCCCCACCCTGTTTTATCCAGCATGTATCAGTCAAATCTCGCCACGTTAAAAAATCTCTGCTACAGCGTCAACGGCAGCGAGCCGATTCCGGTACCAGAATTCAAAACGGGCATTGATACTTATTCCATACTCCTGCCGCGCGAGACACCGCGGAACGCGGTGCTTACACTCACAGGTATATGCATGGAAACGGGAGCAGCTATTATCGGAACGACCGATGCAACGCTGGTAAATGGTGCATCAAATTTTCTGTCCCCTGCTACTATTACCGTGAAGGCACAGGACGGGACGGATGAAAAAACCTATATGGTACATTTTCTCACGGAACGAATCGAATCCAATATGAAAGACGCCTCCATCTCCGGTATCACGGCTGACGAGACCTTTATTCAAAATGAAATGCCATCCTTTACAGCCGTCGGCCCCGGCATGGACAATGACAATCCTGCCATCGGTGACGAGCGGTACCGCCCGGTGAGCTGGAAAATCGACGACGGCAACGTCCTTTCTGGAATGTGGAACGCGGCCCCCTTTACCAGCGGCATCGATTTAAGTAAGCTGTCGTTGGGAAAACATATTTTGAACATACAGTACGGCTGGGAACAATTTGGTGAGATCCTTGAGAATGGAGAGAGCACCGGCGAATATGGCTGGATGTCTCTGGATAGCGATCTGCCGGAGGAACTGATTAAAACTGTTCCCTTTACTATCGTTCCTGTCGTTACCTATACGCTAACCTTCGATACTGACGGGGGTACACCGGTGCCGAGTGCCCAGACACTGGAAGCTGGTGCGAAGCCTGCAACGGTAAGCAATTCAGCAAAGAAGGGCTATAGCTTCTCCGGATGGTATAATGATACAGCCAAAGTTAATCTCAGCGATTTTACTATGCCAGAGCATGATGTGGTGTTGAAAGCCAAATGGGAGAAAAAGCCGGCCACTCCGTCTCAGCCGACCAAGCCATCTCAGCCGGGCAAACCGGACGTTTCCTCCACTGTGCAAACCGGAGACAGCTCCCCTGTCTGGCCCTTTTGGGTAGCACTGACATCCCTGTTCGGAATTGGCTTAATGATATCTTTCAGAAAACGGCAGAGTTAAATGGATAAAGAGAGTATAAGATAGCTTTGAATAGATTGCTGTCAGAACACTTTTCTATCAATTGTACAGAATTGATAGGATAGAATAGGGCAGCCAATATTTTAGCAGTCGATTTAAAAGCGGCGGTTGGGTAAAACTTGACCGCCGCCTTTTCTCGTGTGTGCCTGCCAGGAATACAATAAAGATAAGTACAGCTCTCGTGTCCATATCTGTCCCGCACATCAGAAGAATCCATAAGATTTGTTACTTTACATATGGAGTGTTTTTTACTTTCTTGTTTACCGTCAGTCGTACAATGCAGCCTTCGCCAGGGGCGGACTCGACCGTTATGCCACAGTCCGGACCATAGATAAGCTTTAGGCGGCTGTCCACGTTTTGCAGGCCCACGCCGTTTTTCTGGAACGCTTCACTGCCACGAGACAGCGCCGCGGGGTCAAAACCCACACCGTTATCCGCCACAGTGAAAAGCAGCCGTTCCCCGTCCTCCGCCACCGTCACAGTGATCTGCCCGGGGCCTTCCATCGGCTTGATACCGTGATAAATGCTGTTTTCCACAACGGGCTGGAGGATGATCTTGGGCACTGTGTAATCCAGCAGTTCCTCCGGGACGGAAATCTCATAGCTGAGTTTCTCTTCATACCGCTCTTTTTGCATATACAGGTACTGCTGCACATGTTCCAGTTCATCGGCCACGGTGACCAGCTCCCGGCCGCCGCCAAGGGACAGGCGAAAAAAGGCGGCCAGGGATTTAGTGAGTGCAATCACTTTTTTGTTGTCGCCAAATTCAGCCATCCAGACGATGGTGTCCAGAGTGTTATAGAGGAAGTGAGGATTGATCTGGCTCACCAGAACATTGAGTTCCGCCTGGCGCAGCGTCCTTTCCTTCTCCGAAACTTCATTCATCAGTTCGCGCACACGGCGGATCATCTTATTATAATTTCCGGCTAGCAGTTCCACCTCGGTAAAGCCATGCCTTTGTACACTGATCTCCGCCAGTTTTTCAATCTCATCCATGCCCCGTTCCAGGTCGGCCATAGGTGTGGACAGCCGGCGGGTAAATAGAAAACCAAACAGCAGAACCGCACCGAAGAGCATACCACCGGTCAGTAGCACTGCCTCAAAAAGCTGCCGCTCCAGCATGCGCAGGGTATCTAAAGACACCACACCCATCATGGTCCAGCCGGCATTCTCGATTTCCGTCTGGTAAGTAAGCAGGTTCTGCTTTTTGTCGTAGCCGTCCCCTTCTGCCAGAATCGCCTGCAGCTGCTTCTGCTTATCAGGGTCGGAAAAGTAACTGGTGTCCTTATGGTAAACCGGCTCGCCTTTTTCATTCAGGAGGAATACATAGCCTTTCGTTCCCAGATCCAGACGGCTCAGATGGTCCTCGACAACGCTGTATGGCATATCCATCAACAGAACGCCCAGGTTCTCGCCAGTGTTGCCAGTGATTTCCGTGCTGATAGAAACCACCCAGTTATCCTTGTCGGAGGAAAAACTCTGCATCCGGGCGCCGGTGAGGATGGGCATGGTGTTGTGGATGGACTCCATATACCAGTCCTCCTTCATCATGTCCTTGGAAACTGACATATCGAGGCCCTCTTCATTGGAAAGGATGCGTCCGTCCTTGGAGACCACAACGATGGATTTTATGGCACTGTCGTTTTCAAGCAATGTATCGATACGGGACAGAAGGCCCTCCTGCAGGCTCTCGTCATCCCCGGAAAGATATAGGCGGAGGGTGGGGTCGCTTGCGAAGACGTTGGACTCCCCTTTGATGCGGGCGATGTAGGTGGAGAGATTAGTTCCGCTTAAGTCCATCAGCTCGTGTGTTTTGGAGACGGTCTCCTTCATCAGCAGATTGGCTGCGAAGAAATAGACTGCTCCGCTAAGGAGCAGGATAACGGTCAGCCCCGTGCCCAGAACGAACAGGGGGAGCTGAACGCTGAACCGCCGGAACCAGCCGCGAATGCTATGCTTTTTTTCCATGTCCCGCCTCCGTCCTGAACGCTGTAGGCGTTTTTCCATATTTGCGCCGGAAGCATACACTGAAATAGTTTGGATCGTCAATGCCTACTGCCGCTGCGATTTCGTAGTTTTTCATCTGGGTGGACAAAAGCAGGATCTTTGCCTGCCCAAGCCGAAGGTCCAGAAAGTAGTCCCTAAAATTGGCGCCAAAATGCTTTTTAAACAGCGTACTCAGATAACTGATGCTGTATCCCAGCTCGTCTGCCATCGTGCTGAGGGAATACCCGGTGTCGGCAAGATGTCCCTCTAAACACTCGGCCATTTGTGTGCGGACACTTCCTTCCTCTCTGGCGCCAGCATCCGCTGCCAGCTTATTTACCTCCTGCCGCACAGCTGCCAGGCTGTCCGCTTCTTTCTTTTTCTCCACCAGGCGGAAAAGAATCGCCTGGATATCGTCCCGGGAGAGGGGCTTTAAGACATAATCGTCCACCCCTGCCTTGATGGCGCGGATGGCGTAGTCCAGATAGTCGTACCCCGTTATCATGGCAATCTTGACGGATGGGTCGTACTCCTTTGCCCGGCGGCAGAAGTCCAGTCCGTTCATTTTGGGCATATTGATATCAGCAAGGATCAGGTCGATCTGCTCTTTTTCTAATAGCACGAGGGCTTCCTCACCGTTTTCGGCCTCATAGAACCCAGTGATGCCCAACCCTTCAAAATCGACAAACGCCCGGATTCCCCGTCGGATAATGCTTTCATCATCCACCACCAGCAGCTGATACATTCTAATGCCCCCTTTCCCATGAATGCATATAACGCCGCACCATACACAGCTTTCGCTGCGAAGGATACGGTGCTGCCTCTGTATCATTTTATTATACAGCACCGGAACTCACGGTACAAGTCCGTGAGTCCCGGCATTGCTTCCACTACTTAAAAATCTGGAGCAGAAACCCATATCCCTCAGCTTCTAAGTCCTCATAGGCAATGAAGCGGATGGAAGCGCTGTTAATGCAGTAGCGCAGCCCGCCCAATTCAGCGGGTCCGTCGTCAAAGACATGACCTAAGTGGGTGTCCCCGGCGCGGCTGCGTACTTCTGTGCGCACCATGTTGAACTGTGTGTCGGTTTTTTCCGTCACCACCTCTGGAATGACCGGCTTTGAAAAGCTGGGCCAGCCGCAGCCAGACTCGAACTTGTCCTCTGAACTAAACAGCGGCTCTCCAGTCACTACATCCACATAGACACCCTTGCCGAATTGGTCTGTGTACTCATTGGTATAGGGACGTTCTGTATCCCCCAGCTGGGTAACGCGGTACTGGATATCTGTCAGTTTCTCTTTCAGCTCATCCTCACTGGGCACTGGGTAATTTTCCGCTTGGATGAGACTGGACAGATCCGTCATACCCAGACCTTCATCTTCGATAAATTGGTCGGCATCACCGAGATTGATGTGGCAGTAGCCGCCTGGATTTTTGTCCAGATAATCCTGATGATAGTCCTCCGCCAGATAAAAGTTATTTAATGGCATCACCTCGGTGGCAATCCTCGTCTGATATTTCTCCTGTTGTTCCGCAACTGCGGCGTCAGCCACCTTTTTGTCGGCTTCATCCGTGTAGTAAATACCGGAGCGGTACTGGCTTCCCCGGTCGTTCCCCTGCTTATTGACGCTTGTGGGGTCTACTACATTGAAGAATCCATCCAAAAGCTGTTCCGTCGAGATGCGGGAGGTGTCATAAACCACTTTGACTGTTTCCGCATGGCCGGTATTGTTGAAGCATACCTCCTCATAGGTCGGATCCTTCGTTGTTCCATTCGCATAGCCTACATCAGTTTCATAAACACCGGGCAGCTTTTTCATATAGGCCTCAAGTCCCCAAAAACAGCCGCCTGCCAGATAAATCGTGTGCAGATCTTCTTCTTTTACTGTCATATTTACTTCCTTTCCTGCCGGCATTCCTTCGGCATCTCCTTTTGTGTTCTGCAAAGTGGTGGAACATCCCGCCAGAACTGTCATGATAATGGCCAACATTCCTGTGCCTAGCGATGCTATCCAATTTTTTTTCATGATGTTACCTCTCCTTTCTATATTTAGCACTCGTCAGTTGATCCTTTCAAAACTATTTTTGATGGTATCATTGTCTGCATGGCCAGGTTCAAGCTTTACCATGACCCCGTCGGATCCAATGTATTCAGATGTGGGATATCCCCGTACACCCGTCTGTGCACCGTATGCACCGTCAGTATCGAACAGAACGGTGATATTTTCTGTATGCCCGACACCGGAAAACCAGGTCTGAAAGTCCTCCACATCCTTCTCACCTTTTTGCCCCGGAGCTACGATAGTCAGAACCTGAAAATCGGTTTCCTCTGCGGAAAGGGTGTTGATATCTTTCAGCCCGCCCAGACAGACGGGACACCAGGAGGCCCAATATTTAAGATAGACCTTTTCTCCTGCAAAGTCGGAGAGCTTTACAGTATTGCCATCCAGATCCATCATTTCAAAATCGGGGGCCAACGCTCCGTCGTTCTTTTTTTCCTTCTCATTCCTTCTCATGCTGGTGTTCTCCTTTGCGCTGTTTTCTTGTTCATCCATTGCTGGCCGGGCATTTCCACGCCCTCCGGCGCCGCACGCAGTCAGTACCAAGAGCGAAAGACTCAAAACTGCTGCCAAAAATAATTTATGTTTCATCGTCATCTTCTCCTTTCTACTATGTTACCCAAAGAGGGATAATATATTGTCCAGGCTGTCTGTCATCAGGAGGATTCCCATCATGATGATCACCAGACCGCCGGCAGTCTTGATCTTACGCAGGTATTTATTAAGCTTTTTAACCTTGGTTAGCAGCACGTCAGAGAAAAGTGCCAGTGCCATAAAAGGCACCAAAAAACCAAGAGAATAAACTGCCATCAGGAATGCCCCGTACAGCGGCTGACCGCCGGTGGCTGAAAGCCCCAGAATCGCTCCCAGAACCGGTCCGATGCAGGGAGTCCAGCCAAAGCTGAAGGTAAGGCCCAGCAGGAAGGCACCGAGGGAATCTCCCCGGAGGGACCGCTTAAGTTCCACTTTTTTCTGGCTGTAGAGCCATTTGATATGGATGAGTCCCGTCTGGTGCAGTCCCAGAATGATGACGATGACACCCATCATGATCATGAATGGTTTACTGCCGATGACCGAACCCAGCGCTCCGGCGCCAAAGCCCAGCAGGATAAAGCATATGGAAATCCCTGCGACGAAAAGGACGCTTTTGCGTATGACCCGCAGTCTGCGCCGGGCCGGACTTTCTCCCCCGGCAGGGCCGCCGGAGGAAAACAGGGAGAGGTACACAGGGAGCAGCGGCACGATGCAGGGGGAAAAGAAGGACAGCAGCCCCGCCGTAAGCACTGTTCCTAGATACAATGATTGAACGTCCATATATGTCACCCCTTTCTTCTTTCTGTCTTTATTCTACGCCCAGTCGAAAAAGATTGTAATGGAACGGCTTTCGCTGTTTCTTTGATTTCTTGTGATTACGTGAAAAATCTTCAGGAGAGTTTCTTCGCCGGATTCCTGAGGCTGTAATAGTAACAATGTTACTGAGAAAAGATTGATCTTACATCAATTATCAGATCCTTAATAATCTATCAAGGCTTCCGGTGGGCTTGATTCCTTATCCTGCAAAATGATATAATAAATATAATAGATTAGGAGGGAAGGAATGGAAAGACGGCCAGATACTTACTATTACAAAGTGTACCAGGATCTTGTTGCACAGATCTATGTAGGGAAATATAAAAAAGGGGATATTCTTCCCAGCCTGAAAGAGTTCTGTGATATCTATGGGGTGGGGAGGAATACTGTCCGTTCCGCGCTACAGTTACTGCAAGAACATGGGTATATCAAAATGGAGCCAAGAAAACAGGCAGTGATATCTTTTGATTGCGATGATCTTCAATATCAAAAATCTTATCTTGCAGAAGCATTAGGACGAAAGACTGCCATTTTCCAAGTTTATGACTTTATGGAGTTTGCAATGCCAGCAATTTTCGTTTATATCTTGAAGGGGCTGCCTCGAAGTCTCCGAACAGAAATCGCTGAACTTATTGTTTTTTTTTCAGAAAACCTGTCTGTAAAAACTGAGGCAAAGATGCAGGCAGGCGTTATGCAGCTTTATCGGTTGATCATTGCGCTGCCTAACAACCAACTGCTTGAAAAATTGTTTTTTGCTATCTTCTCATACATACAGATACCAGTCATCAACAGTGAATGGGAGGAAATAAAACTTAGAGCGATAGCGCCTCTTTTTAAGACAACTTTTAAAAAGTTTCAAAAGTATATAGTTGCACAAGAATATGATAAGCTGGGACAACAGGTCAGCATTTTTTGTCAGACCACGAAAAAGAGGGTGGACAGATATTTATCAAAGTTTAGTACGAAGATCAAAGCAGTGGAGATGGACGAAAGGGCCCGCTTTACATGGACGATCACGGGAAAGCCGGAATATGTGCAGCTTGCATCGGCACTGGTATTTAAAATAGGAAGGGGGGACTATAAAAACGGAGATATCCTGCCGTCATATGTACAGCTTGCGGAAGAAAATGGTGTATCCGAAATAACATCCAGGAATGCGATCGAAGTTCTGGGCAAACTTAAGATAGTCACTACGATAAATGGAGTAGGTACTAAAGTAGAAGGTTTTAGCCAGACGGGCAGGGATGTGTTTTTGAAAGATATGGAAATGAGAGGACTTATTCTTTCTTATATTGAAGCACTTCAGTTATTGATTATCTTGTGCAGGCCTGTCTTGGACCACGGGGAGGAGATGATGACAGAAAAAGAACGTGATCATTTAAAAAGTCAGTTCATAGATCAAGGGCCTGCATGTGTTCTAAAGACGCTGCTTCCCTATGCGGGGCCAGTAGCTGTTTCTGTTTTTGAATGCTTAAAAAATGAACTGGCCTGGGGCTACTTATTGATCATCAAGAAAAATCAGGAGAAGGAGGAAAGGGCTTTAAAAATATTGACAAGACCGGAGGTATCTATCGCTGAGTTAATATATGAAGACTGCCAACAATATTTTGACCAGGCAAGACAGATTGCCAGAAAAAATTCCATAGATATCCCTTTATCTATCCTATAATACGTTGAGATGCAGAATAAATTGATGCTTATACATACAAGGTGATTGAAAATGGGATTTTTGTCTATACAATCTTTATTCTTAATAATAATGAAAGGTTAGGCTTTCAATAATTAGGGTTTTTAATGCTTGAATATCCAATATTTGACAGTTGTAATACGGAATGATAAAATAATATTGATACCAATACATACAAGCAAAAAATATACGAACCGATTGTCGACACGAAGGGGTGATGGGCAATGTATAAAATACGAACCACTGTAGAGATTTGGGAAACAGTTGTTAGGTTATATCCTGTACGATGGGAGGAGAATCTGTCCTTGGATCCTAATAAGGAGCAGAGGATACTTTCCTGCTCATCTTTGCGGCATGGAGACTTTAAAAAAGCTTGTAAGTATTTGCAAATTTCAGCTGACTGGTATGTTACCCAGTTGGCTTTTTTTACGCTTAAATCAGTATCAATATATTATGCAAATCTGAAGGAGAGGAAGAAAAACAAAGATAAAAACTAGAAAAATATGGGATATGGAGATAAAAAGATATGTGGATAGTTTTCTGGCAATAATAACTGTTAAATGAAAAGGAGAGTTGTTATTATGAAACAGGAATTTATCGCTACAAATAAGCTGTTGGAGGACTTCGTGAAGTATCTGACTGAAGAGGAACGGAGTAAGGCAACTATAGAAAAATATGAAAGAGATGTAAAAAATTATATGAAATTTCTTGGGGTGGACCAGACGATCACCAGGGAAAGTATACTTGAGTATAAAGAATCAATGCTCCATATGTATTGTATTACCAGTGTTAATTCTATGTTGGCTGCTCTGAACCAATTTTTACTGTTTATTGGAGCATACAATCTTAGAGTAAAGCGGATCAAGGTACAGAAGCAGATATTCCGAGAAGAAGACCGGGAATTGTCAGAAGAAGAATATAGGATCTTGGTGCAAAAGGCATATAAAGAAGGAAAGACCAGGCTGGCACTTATTATGGAAACTATTTGTTCTACTGGAATTCGGATCAGCGAACTACAGTATTTCACAGTCAAGGCAGTAAGAGCCGGACGGATTGAAATTTTTAATAAGGGGAAAATGCGGATCATTCTTGTACCAGAACAATTAAGAAAGAAATTACTTTGTTATATTTTTAAGGTGAAAATACAAAATGGGAGTATATTTGTAACAATGGGAGGAAAACCAGTTGACAGGAGTAACATTTGGAGGGAGATGAAAAGGCTCGGTATTGATGTAAAAATACTGGAGAAGAAGATCTTTCCGCATAATCTCAGGCATCTTTTCGCGGTCATATACTACCAGGCATTCAAGGATATTATAAGTCTTGCGGATATACTGGGACATTCCAGTGTGGATACCACAAGAGTCTACACAGCAACGACTGGGACGGAATATAAAAGACGGCTGGAAAGCCTATGTTTGGTTCTAAAATAAAAAAACAACATAATTATAGTTATGTTGTATCTTTGCCAAAACCTATCTAAGTTATATTTACTTTATCACATTTGACAAATCTCGTCAATACATAATTCCCAAAAAATGCGAAAAAAACACAAAATCAAAATATAAAATATTGTTTTAGGTCGTTTTTAAGTAACGTCCAGAAAAATTAACTCATCCCAAGATATTTATGTGATTTTCAAACAGCAGATATTAAGTAGTAGCATCTGAATGGTTGAGATTTTTACATGCAGATTAGAGCCTTTAAGATTGGATGGATCGTAAAGGCTTTTTTGTTGTTAATTATAAGATGAAATTATACCCATAGTGTAGCGTAAGTAGTTCTGATGTAGAAAATACCCCTTTTTTAAGTTTAATGACGGGCTAGGGCTACATGCCATGAGGTTGGATTACAACATAACTATAAGTATGTTGTAAAAAATATAGTAGGATATGGAGGAAAGACACATGATTGACAAAAGAAAAGAGTATCCGTTTTGGTATCGGTATATAGCAGGAACAGTGGCACTAATTCTTTTGGTTGGATGCGTTCCGCTTACGTCAGCTTTTGGCCTTGGTAAAGATAATAAGGAAGAACCTACCCGACTTATTTATCAAGAGGATGGAATGGTTGAAGAGTATGCGCCCACACAAGACGCAATCGCTTCGTGGGAGATGGGGTTTCATGAGTTCAAAAGCCAACTGGAAGATGAAGGATATGAAAATATATGTAGTGCTTTTGATACAAACAATATGGTTTATGTGGGCGGTGAGAATATGGATGAGATTCCGTTATATGTGAAAGAAGGAGATAAGAATAACGGAATTCTAAATCCTTATGACGGGCAAGGAGGAGAACATTACATATGGAGATGCTGCTTAGGAAAGAAATTAGTAGAAAGTCAGGGGGGAAATGAACGAGAGGCATCGGAAGAGCAGTTCTGGGTGAGAAGTGATCAGAAGATACTGCTTTCAAAATGGAAGGACAATTTTGATCAGGTTACAAATGAAATTGACGCCAAGCAGGCTAACGAATCACAAGTTAATGACACGCAGAATGCGACTCCATCAGAGTTGGACGAGGGTAGGCCCGTGCTTTTTGATCAGAAAGATATTTATTATGCTGGAGCCGAAGTGGTTTGGGATCAGTTATACACAGGACTAGAAGTGAGACCAAAGCCAACGGTCACTTGGGATGGCGTACCACTTGTAGAGAACATAGATTATACAGTGTCATATAGTGATAATGTAAATGTGGGAGTGGCATCGATTATAATAACCGGACAAGGTAATTATGGTGGCGTCAAAATATGGAAGTTTAATATTGTGTCTGCATTGGATATATGCATAGCGGATGGGCCGGAACAAGGTCCGGGGATGATGTATATTGGGTCAGAAGTAGGACCAGGGATAAAGTTGACTTGGGATGGCGTACCGCTAACATTTGGGGTGGATTATACACTGACTTATAGAGATAATGTGAATGCGGGATACGGGACAATTATAGCGAAAGGAATAGGACGCTTTACGGGCGAAAGACCACCAATAAAGTTTTGGATTGCCCCTGCACGTATGTATGCGGAAGTCAATGTTCCAATCATTCCAGATCAGGTTTATACAGGAACAGAGGTGAGGCCAGATCTAAATTTAACTGGTTACGGTACTAATAGACCGCTAATAGAAGGGAAGGATTATATAGCGACCTATAGTAACAATGTGGACGTAGGAACAGCAACGATTACAGCGGAAGGAAGAGGCAACTATGAAGGTACGCTGACGATTAACTTTGAAATTATTCCTACGGATGAATGTCTGTTCACACTGGATATTAGCACTTGCGAAGTGAAGAACAATATGGGTGAAATAATTGCTTCCCCCACAAAGGAGTGCGTAGGATATCAATATGAATATAATAAACTGTGTGATGTGTGTTATATTTTACCGGATTTGTTTGAACAATGTAAGATATCTTCTGAAGGACATTCCCATCAGCTTGTTGTTACAGGCACTAATGATATGAGTGGAATATACATATCAGCAGGGAACACGAATGTAATAATTGATAACTTACAAGGTGGAGTTTTAGATCCTCGGTTATACAAAAGCCTAACATTTGAAGGAAATAATTTTTTAAGAAATCCTGTTGAAGCTAGTACGACTTTAACAATTGACTCTGAGGGAGAAGTGATTCTAGCAGATGGTGCAACTGTTGCTGTTGGAACTGAGAAGAAAGATGAAACACCAATCATAAACATGGATGGTAAGTATATCTATGACAAGGTGAGAATATTAGACCTTATCATGGATAAAGAAGTAGAGAATGATAAAAATTTGACAATTGGTGGAAGGACAGTAAAGATCCCATCGGGATGCTCACGTGTAGCAGTTTTGGATCAGCCGGACGGAACATGGCTTAATGGTAATGTTTCCATCATGGAGGACGACGAAAAATATGTTCGTGGTTTCGCGGAGAGAACCTCAGACAGTAGTTATGATACCGCTTACAGTGACGGAAATCTTTACGGAGATAGCTTTGGTTTGACAGGCTGTGATAGCGTAGCCTCTGGATATGGTCTGTATCAGGCCGTTCGGTTATCGAATGTTGTGAAACAACTATCCATCAGCATACCAACTAGAGTTGTATTCAATGTATATACAAATGGCACTGAAGAAAGTGACTACGGATTTTTGGCAACAAAAGGCGAGGTGAAAAATGAAAGCTATAAATATGAGGACAGCTATACATATACAGAGGGTACGGTATCTAAGACTATTGATTTTGGTAAAAGCTATCAGGGAGTAGATGTACAGTATGCAGGTATTGAAGTCAACACAGATAAGAATAAGGATAATCAATATATTCTTCGCGAATATGGCAAGGTAGGGAAGGAAGTAATGGATGCGCTTTCTGACAGTAAACCTATCGTTTGTCTGGAAGCAAATGGTACAGGCAGCACGGAAGGAACGGTTCTCTTAGATGAGATAAGTGCGCCCACAACGCCTGTTGCATGGTTTACAGCCAAAGAAGCGCAGGTAAGTGGCAACACAGTGATACCGGGAATATCTACACTACAGTTATCCGTGCCTAAGATATATCGCGACGCGGCAGACAATCATGAAACGGATATCACAAGATGGTATCAGCAGCCCAAGGAAGTGGTAGAAGATGGGATGGTTCTTCGGGGATACCACAAATTAAAACTGCATTTTGAGTTTTAATGCAGAATAAAAGGATTAATCACCGTAGTGTGTTAATCATATATGTAGCCTAAAGGAGCAAAAACAAAAAATAAGGAGGAACAGAAGATGAGAAAAATTAAACAATTTGCAGCCCTTGGATTAAGTGTTGCTATGGTGTCAGCGATGGCAGTTGGGGTACATGCAGCAGATAACCGTTTTGTAAATGAAAAAGGAGAGGGGAATACAAGGGTAGAAGGAAGTGCCAATATTGATGTGGATGGATATTTGACAGCGGACCCTATCGTTGACCCAAGTGGTTCTCTAATTGAGCCGACGGGTCCATCACTCAGCCAGTCAGAAACCAGTGTACTGGTTCCCACCCAGACTACAGATTCAGCAGGTAATCCTACGTCAACATTGGTGCCGACTGCAACGGATGGAAACGGACCAGTGGATTCAAATGGCAGTCATGTGTCATGGGGCGATGAGTCTACAAAAAACACTACACAGCTGATCCTGACCGCACCTACCAAACTTTCGTTCCAGGTAGCCGGCAGAGGTACAGATGCAAATATTATGACGGAATCTACAGGTAAAAATATAACAGGAACCATTGTAAACCAGTCCTGCTATGTTGATGAAGACTTAATGGTTGTACCGAAAACCGTTGCTGTAAAAGGAACTGCTACAACCGTAGGCACACCAGCCTTTAAGCTGATAGCTGATACGGATACGCTGCCAACAGATGCTACAGCTGTTAAGGGTGTTTATTTATGGCTTGGAAATGAAAAAGTTGATTTTGCAACTATGACTACACAGCAGGAAGTAGGAACACTTGCAAAAGGTGAAAAAGCTGTAGCTGCTAACGGTAAGTGGGCAGTACAAGGAACTAAGACACCGATTTCATTTATGGATAAAAATGGTAAAGCTTCAGACGTATCCACTTCTTTTGCAAGCGGTTATGATGGTTCAAACCTGAAGACAAACTACAACGTTAACATGGTATATTCTGTGAAATAATTTACAGTTATCAATTAGGCTACTACATAATACAGGGAGCCGGATAACCGGCTCCTTAGTAAAGAGCTGAAACAATAGTGATGTTTTAGTTTTTTACTAAGGGGAAACATCCTGTAGAAGAAAATCTATAAGTTTTACTAAAAGAAGGAGGGCGCATATGCATCGGGAAATTACAGGTAAGCAAAAAAGAAAGATATATGGAGGTATTTTATTTGGCATTATAGCGGCAGTCATGATCAGTGGTATATGGATGAAGAAAAGCGTTTATGCGGCTGATCTGGATAGGCAGATAAATGAAAGGACAGACGAAAACAATCCTACAGATGTGCAGGGGGATTTGGACATAGCAGGGGAACTGCAAAATGAGACAGCCCAGAGTAGTGCGGCATCTTCTCATACACAAAACTCCAGTAATGCCACTGCCTCCTCAAAAATCCCAACAAACGGTGTTGGAAATGGGATTATTGATCAAGTGTCCAAAAATGCCAAAACAGGTGATGTTTTCAATGGAAGAAATATTGTGGTTTTATTAGCGGCACTTGGAGTGCTGGCCGTGCTTCTGAATTTTAGGAGAGAGAAAAAAGAAGAATAGTGTTATGTGACAAGGGAAAAAAATGGATAAGAATCCTTGCGGTTTTTATCTATTTTTTTGCAGAAAGAAGGGGATAAACCATGCAGGATGACAGAAAATTATCTGTACTGGAACAACTGGAACAGGAATTTGAAAATGAAAAATCATCCTCTAGCAGTCCAAAACGGAAGGGAAAAAAACATAAGATACTGCTGCCTGGAGGCATGAGAAAAAAGATTAAAGCTGTATTCCCATCCAAGAAGGGAAAAGTTTTTATAGGAGCCATGACTGCAGGAGTAGTGGCACTGGTTATTGTAGCTTCGGTTCTGGTCAATGCGTCCAGATCAGGTAATGACAGGATAAAAGATGGGATGCCAGATTTTTTAATGGCGGAAGAAAAGGAAGAATGGAAGAACAAAGAAACGGATTTAAACGAAATTTATATCTATATTAACACTTATCTGGAAGTAGAGCAAGACGGTACCGTGAGTCTCCGCCTTGCAAATCCCCCATACTGTGCTTATCCCATCAGGGTATCAATCTGTAGTACGAAAAATGAAGAAATTGTTTATTACAATTCGAAGATTCTAAAACCAGGGGAGAGCATTGAGAAAGTTCAACTTGAAAACGTCCCGAAAGAGCCGGGAAACTATCCATCAACGATCCAATATAGTTTTTATGAGGATGATGGAGGGAAGGAGTTGATGGGAGAGCATACAGTCAGTGCAGAATTGATCATCAAATAACTAGGAGGAAAAAGTAATGAAACTGGAAGAACTGAACAAAGCATTCGAGGAGCAGGTTTCCAAGGAAGAAACTGTAGAGGAAGTGCCGGAGAAGAAACGAAAAAAGAGATGGATCATTCTGCTGGCGGTGGTGCTGATGCTAGGATGTAGTGCTTTTGCATTGAACCAGCAGTTCAACCACTCGTCTCTTCCTGATGCGAAGGAAGTGGAAGTGGCTGAAGGAGGGCTGATCGCGGAAATACCGGATGACATGAAAAAAGGCGAGTATGGTGATCTGCTCCAGCAGAAGATAGATGATTCTATGTTTACCATTAACGTCAGGTCTACACCTGTTTTTACCAATGGAACAGCCAGGGGAACCATTGACATCGTCAATAACCCCAGCAATAAATTTCCATGCATGGTTGTCCTGACCTTGGACGAAACAGGGGACGAGGTCTATCGCTGTGATGATCTGATCTATCCGGGCCAGTATATCAATGAGATCCGGCTGGAACAAAATCTGAAAAAAGGAGCCTATCCTGCAACACTTACCTATTATGTGTATGACGAGACAGGGGAGGAAAGTGTAGGTATCATCAATGCGGGGATTACCATTGCCATCCAGAATTAAAAAGAGAAAATACAAAAAACAGGGAAAGTACATTTTAAGCAGTATGGTTTATTTTTTACTCGAAATGCTGGCGCTTTTCTTTTTGCTGCTGATCTTCAGTTATGTGATCGGAGGGCAGGTGAGAGTATTTGGCGTAAGTATGACCCCCCGGCTGGTGGAGGGGGACCGTCTGGTCTACAGAAAATTATCCTACGAACCCCAACGGGGAGATGTCGTGATCTGCAGGACAGGGAAAGGCTTTGAGTATGAACTGGTTAAACGTATCATCGGGATTCCCGGAGATAAGATAGAGATCGATGCTTCCAGCGGGTTAGTCCATGTAAATGATGAAGTCCTGGATGAGCCATATTGCAGCGGGGGCACCTATCTGCTGGGTGATATCAGTTACCCCCTTACCGTCCCGCCAGGGCAGTATTTTGTCATGGGGGATAACAGGCAGGAGTCCATAGACAGCAGGTACAGTGAGATAGGAACCATTGAGGAAGACAAGATTGACGGCCAGGTGATCTTCAGAATCTATCCATTTAATAAGATCGGAAAAATAGATTAACACAGGAGAAAGGGCATAGAAAACATATGGGAAGATTACAGATAAAGGAACGCTCCGCAGACAACAGGATATGGAAGGAACATAAGGCATGTATGCTGGCTTTTTCGATACTGCTGCTCCTTTGGGGGGGCATCATGGTCTATATGCGGTATGCACCTTTCGGCAATAATTCACTGCTTCAAAATGACGCGATCCATCAGTATTATCCCCTGATGGCACAGTACCGTGACAGATTACTGTCTTCTGACGGAATCTTTTATTCCACTGGGGGCGGCCTTGGATTTAACTTCTATGGGTTGTGGACATATTACCTCTCGTCACCGCTTAACCTTGTACTTGTGTTTTTCCCGGTGACACAGGTTGACAGTGCCATGAATCTGCTCATCATATTGAAACTCATCCTCAGTGGAGTGACCTTTGCTTATTATCTGGAACAGAGAAAAGAGCGCAGTGAACTGAAAATGGTTCCTTTTGCATTGGGTTATGCGTTGTCGACCTTTATGATTGGATACTGCTATAACATCATGTGGATGGATACTCTTGCCCTTTTTCCTGTGATCATGGCGGGGATGGAAAGCCTGCTGAAAAGAGGGAAGTGGAAGCAGTACACGGTTACGCTGGCATTATCTTTGTGGTGCAGTTTCTATCTCTCTTTTATTGTATGTTTGTTTTTAGTTCTTTGGTTTCTGCTGTACAAACATCCGTCCTTCAAAGCATTTATGAAAAAGGGGGTACATTTTGCAGGGTGCTCCGTGCTGAGTGCAGGGCTAGCCTGTGTTGTACTATTGCCTGCATATCTGGGTATCGTACAGTCACAGGCCAAAACAGCTTTCCCGGAATTTGAATGGATGGGACAGTTTTCGGAAATTTTTGCGAGTAAAGAAGGAGGTATTTTTGTTTTTTCCAATCCGCTGTCGTTGAACAATGAGGTCGCTTATCAGGCAAATCTGTACTGTGGTGTCTTTGTTGTAGGGTTTACCGTTTTATTTTTCCTGGCGAAAGACATTGCGTTTTTGCAGAAAGTAAAGGCAGGATGGTTCCTTGCCCTGTTTATTCTGAGCTTTAATAATCAGGCGCTGAACTATATATGGCACGGATTTCACTATCAGGTCGGAATCCCTAACAGGTTTGCATTTCTGTTTTTGTTTTTGCTGCTTTTGTTTTCTTATGAAGCACTGTTAAGAATCAAAACTTATAAGGCGTGGCAGATCATTAGTTCCGGAGTGGCAGCTTTGGCTATATATGGGATCGCTTTTTTCCAGCAGAAAGAAAATGTTACGAACAAAATGCTGTACTGTACACTGATTTTTACTGTGGTATATATGATACTCCAGTTATTAGTTAAATATGAAACAGATCTCAAAGGTTATATGCAGAACCTTTTACTTGTTTTTATGTGCTTGGAATTATGTGCCAATGCTCTTGTAAGCAATAGACTTCAGGTAGGGGTATGCGCAGATAATTTTTACAGGGAGAAGCAGGATACGCAGCAGATGGCGGACACGCTTGCAGGGAATCCCTACAGAGTGGAACTGTCCAACCCAACGGTAACTAATGAGGGGATGGCATATAACCTGCAGGGAACGGGGCTCTTCAGCTCTATGACAAATCCCAATACCATTAATCTACTGCATAATATTGGATTTTCCACTAGCAGCAATTCCTATTTGCCGGCCGGCTCAACGCCTGTTCTGAATACACTATTTGGTATCCGGGATTATCTGGTTCTGGGTACTGATGCGAAGCGTCTGGACTACAGATATAAGGAGAAAGACACCATAGGAAAAGTAACCGCCTATGAAAATGAGCAGGTGCTTCCCATTGCCTATCTGTGCGAGGATACGGTTTCTGCCTGGGATTCTATGAAAGGAGATTTTTTCTTGAACCAGATGGAACTGTTGAAACTGATGACAGGAAAGAACTACAAGGTATATACCGAACAGGAATATGAATTAAAGGAGAGTAATGATATTGAAGTATCACCACTCGATGAGCATCAGCAGTTTACCTATCTGGCGGCAAAAGGTACCAGAAATGACCATGTTGTGTTCGAGGCAGCTGCCGATACGGATGAGGATCTGTATTTAAGACTGCAGGCGCGCTACTCCAATAAAACAAGTATTTATGTTAATGATAAGGCCATTGCCTATAAGGATCTTAGTTCTTCTTTTTATCACATCGGTAACGTGAAAAAGGGTGACAAGATCAGAGTCGAGATCGGCATCCAGGAGAACTCTGCAACTTATGGGATGATCAGCATGTCCATGTATGCTTACCATCAGGAAGTGATGGATGAGGTTTATAAAGCATTGGATGAGGGAAGAATGAAGATCACACAGTACAGGGACGGATATCTGAAAGGAAAGGTTACCGTAAGGGATCCTAAAAAAACACTGTTTACCACGATTCCTTACGAAAAAGGCTGGAGTGTCTATGTGGATGGAAAAAAGCAGAAAGTGCAGACTGTTCAGGGGGCTTTCCTGAAATTGGAGCTAAAGGAAGGGACCCATGAAGTGGAACTTATCTATGAGGTACCAGGTATATGGTCTGGAGCTATCTTGACGGCAGTCAGTGTCTGCATTTTTACAGGGATCGTATTGACGGCAAGAAAGCGGAAAAGACAGGCCGAAGAGGGCAAGAGAAAGGCTGTGTAAGATGAAAGGACGAATAAGTGAACAGATATCTCTGAAAAAGAGAAAAATGTATAGGAGAACAGTCTTCCACTGGCTTTTATTTTTAGCTGTCATTTTGCTCTTAAGCCGGTTAGCTCTGTTTTTGAACCAGAATAGAGTGAACTGGCTGGAGGGGAGATACACCAAGGTGACATTGTCACAGTCAGGTGAACGGATCGTAGTCGTAGATTCCAAGACCGGGCTTGCAGGGGCACTGGATCTGGACGGGAAAGAAGTGATCCCAGTGGATAGTGAAGTGTTTGATCCCTGGGACGGTTCCCTGATCAATGGCCTGCGCCAGGAGGGGAATCTGTTCTGGGTGATCAAAGACAATAAGGTTGGGATCGTAAACGAAGACAATAAAGTTGTGATCCCTCAAAACTATGGATACCTGGAGAAAACCTATGAGGATCAGTTTATTGCAGGAAACGGTCAGATATCGGATTCCATAACCAGCGGTGGTGTATACACTTACCAGAAATATGGCGTGATCAGAGAAAATGGCGGTGAACTGATCCCTCTGGAATATGATTCCATGAAGACACTGGATGACGGAAGGTATGAAGGGATCATCAAGGAGGATACCCGTACTATAACACGCACCTTCTTTTCCAGTGGGAATATGCAGACGGAGAAGATAGAAGAAAAGGAAGAACCCAAAGATGAGGAAGAGCCCGAAGCAGATACCAAAGCTGAAGCTGAAACCGATTCGGCGGAACAGGAAGAAACAGAAGGGGGATCGGCCGTCGGGGAGACACAGAACGGAGAAACAGGAAATGAAGGTGACGGAAGTGGATCAGCCAGCGTGGAAACAGGAAATGGAGATAACGTAGGAGAAGAAAAACCACCTGTGGGTGAGGATTCCGGAATAGAGGATTATGATGGCCCGGGTATTGATTCCGATATTCTGCATTATTATGTGACAGGAGACAGTACCAGGCTTCATCTAGGCGGAAACGTGTGCACACTGGAAGACGAGTATGAGAATGTGCTGGTTACTTTTGAAGGAAACAGGGTAAAGGAAAATATGCCTCAGTTTTCTAACCGGAACCAGCTGGTCATCGATGAAGGCGAGGATTTTTACCGTGTCTATAACGCATCTTCCGGGGTGATGCTGTGCGATGTCAAAAAAGAGGCAGACTGTATCGTGACAGACCGTTTTATTGTATATGAACAGGCCGCCGAATACATCGTTAAGAACTATAAGAATACGGAGATCTTTCGGACGGAAAAGGGAACGGATGATCACTTCCTGAATTCAAAAGAGGAACAGGCACGCTTTATTTTTCAGAATGCCTACTTTGTCTATCAATCAGATGGAGGAAGGACACTGATCACCAACAGCGGAGTCGTGGTTGCAGAGGGTCTGGACAGTATTTTATTTAATGATGAAAACAACGATAAAGAGAAGGCGGAGGAACAGATCTTTATCTGTGAAAAAAATGAAAAGTATGGTGCCTTTAATGCTGCCGGGGATAAGATCCTAGATTTTATATATGAGAATGCAGAGTTTTTTAACGGACATGTAAACGCCCTACGGATCAAACAGGAGTCAGGGAAGGAGGGAATCGTTGATTATACCGGAAAAGTGATCATTCCATTGGAATATGACAGTGTTGGGTACGGAAATTACATTGAAGAGGCAGGCAATGCGTCAATCGTGGAATACCAGCTTATCAACTCCAGGCTGGACAGCTATTACGGCAAGCAAGGAAGCCGGATCTATTATCTGGATGAAGAGGGAAATAAAACGGAAGAAGTCCAATATGTGAAGACGACAGAAAATGGCAGGGATCTGAATGATTACCTGACATTAAATAAGACACCAGAAACGCCAAAGGAATACAGCACAACGGGTAATATCCTGGTGATGGACAATGCCTATAGCGGAAGCGCCGGCTTTGGCCGGAGCAGGATATATGAAAATGTGGAGCAGAATAAGATCCGTTTTCTCTTGATTGATGAGAACAGCAGTAAAATTGGTGTTTTTGAATATTATTTCGGGGACTTTACATTCATGGGATATCAGCATTGGATCTGGTACATATGGATGCTGGGCAGCCGTATCTTTCTCTTGCTGCTTCTGGCTTGGATCGTGCTGAAACTGCCATATGAAGAGATAGCGGACAGGTTTTATTTCTTCAGGAAGGATTTCACGAGAAAGAAAATGACAAAAAAGAAGAATGGGAAATAAGGATGGATAATAGAAAATCTCCAGTGGTCAAGATACTGACGATTTTTCTAATGACTGTTGCATTATGGGCAGCTTATCAGCTGTATAAAGACCACAAGAAGTATGAGAGTGCAGATCACCAGTATGAAGAACTGAAGCGGAGTGTTACAGAAGGGGGGGAGAAGTTACCTATGCCTAAAAAAGAGGGACAGAAGAAGTCAGAAACTTCGGGGAGAAGTTCCCCCATTTCGGTAGATTTTAAAAAACTCCATGCAATGGATGGCGGAAGCAATGTTGTGGGATGGATTTATGTGGAAGCATTGGACATAAGCTATCCAATCATGCAGGGAGAGGATAATGATTATTATCTCCACAGAGATATGGCAGGAGGATATGCAGTATCCGGAAGTATTTTTTTGGACAGCCAAAACAGTGCAGACTTTTCGGATCAGAACAGTATCATATTCGGACATAATATGGCGGATGGAAGCATGTTCGGACAGATGAAAGAATTTTCCATAGGGACTGCATTCCAGACCAGCCCTTACGTATGGATACTTACGGAAGAAAAGGAATCATGCTATCAAATATTTTCGGCTCAGGTTGTGGAAGTGACCAGTGAATGCTACACATTATATTCCGAACCGGATGCGTATTATGTGGATTTCTTAAAACGGATGCACCTAAACTCGGGAATTGACACCGGAGAGTGGAAATTCAGGGAAACGGACAAGATTGTAACCTTATCTACCTGTAATGGCGATGGGAGTGCAACGACACGGTATGTGGTGCAGGCAGTAAAGATAAATTAAGCACAGGAAGGAGATATACAGCATGAAGAAAGTAAATTTTACAGAGGAGCGTCGGGGATATGACAAAGCCCAGGTGGAAAAATATATATCCTTGCTCCAGTCAGCTGTAGAGGAACTGGAAGAAAATGTAAAGAAAAAAGAAGAGGAATGTACAGATAAACAGCAGGAACTGGCGAAGGCTGTATCAGAGAACAATAGGTTAAAACAGGAAACAGTATCAAAGGATCGGGAAATTGCAAAGGTGAAGGAAACGATGACAGTTCGGCTTTCCGAGTTAAGCGGTGAGTGTTCCAGAAAAGAGAAAGAATTGTCAGACATGAAAAGCAGGGTTGCTGGATTTCAGGAAACCATAAAGCAGCTGCAGGAGCAGGCCGATACAAAAGAGACTCAGAATCAACTTCTGACGGATGAATTGAAAAGGATCAGGGACAATCTTTTGGAGAAAGAGGGTACCGGCCATACTGAAGCGGAGCAGGATACAAACATAGCAGCATTGTTCTCTCAGCTGGAGGACATTACCAAGGAACGGGATGCACTGAAAGAAGAATTGCGAAACAATAAGGAGTCCTTCGGAGCAGAGACGTCCTCGATGCAGGGGATGGAGGAGCTTTTCCGCCAGGCCAAGGAGACGGCAGATGCTTATGTGAAAAATGTCCAAAGTCAGGTACAGAAGGACCGAGATCATATCGAGCAGGAAAATAAAAGACTGGTTCAGGAAGCCAACGAAGAAGCAGCGAGGATTCTGGAAGAGGCACGCTTAGCAAAACAGACGGAACTGGATGAGAAGCTGTCCCAGCTTACAAAGCTGGAGGCGGAAAAGAAGTCGGAAGCCGCAGAATTGATACAGAATGCCAATGATGAGCTGGAAAGCGCCAGGATGGAAGCAGAGGGGATTCGGAACCAGGCAAAACAGATATTGGAGCAGGCAGAGAAGCGGCGTGAAAGGATCCTCATGAGGGCCCGCGAAAAAGCCGAAGAAGTATCTGGTCCGGTAAGGGAGAATTGCGACAAGATGAAAAAAGAGCTGGAAGAAGCGGCTGAAAGATTCGCAGAATTTTTCAAAAAGCTGAATCTAGAGGATATTGAATAGAAGATACCAAGGAGGACGGCAAATTGCAGAAGGTAGTGATCATAGGGGCCGGACCGGCAGGACTGACGGCGGCATACGAATTATTGAAACAGTCCAAAGAAAATTATGAAGTGACGGTCCTGGAGGGTTCGCAGTACATTGGCGGTATATCTCGGACGGTTCAGTTTGAGGGAAACCGTATGGATATCGGCGGACATCGCTTTTTTTCTAAGGATCAAAGAGTAATGGACTGGTGGAAGAAGATTCTTCCCCTGCAGGGG
Source organism: Clostridium sp. AF19-22AC (assembly GCF_003479085.1). NCBI lineage: Bacteria > Bacillati > Bacillota > Clostridia > Eubacteriales > Clostridiaceae > Clostridium > Clostridium sp. AF19-22AC. The sequence continues at coordinate 73,165 of NZ_QUGN01000015.1, forward strand.
AAACCTGCCTATGATGACAAGATTCTGCACAGGGAGCGGCCACTTGCCAAAGGTGGGCCGGATCCAGAAAAAGAAGACTGCGTGATGCTCACTAGACAGCGTGTGTCTCGCATCTATTATAATAAAAAATTTTTTGATTATCCCATTTCCATGAAACCTCAGACATTCATTAATATGGGGTTTGTCCAGACGATAAAGGCGGGGATAAGCTATCTTCTTTCCTGTATACATAAACTGCCGGAGGATTCTCTGGAGAATTTTTACATCAATCGATTTGGGAAGGTTCTGTATTCCATGTTTTTTGAGGGATATACGGAAAAAGTCTGGGGACGGCATCCAAAAGAGATATCGGCAGACTGGGGATCGCAGCGGGTAAAGGGACTCTCGATCATGGCGCTTATCAAAAACTTGTTTTCCTCTGCGGAAAAAGAAACTTCTCTTATTGAAGAGTTCTGGTATCCCAAATATGGTCCCGGACAGTTGTGGGAATATGTTGCAGAACAGGCCGAACAGATGGGCGGCACAATCATAAAGGGAGCAGAGGTAAAAGAGGTGATTCTGTCAGGCGACAAGGTCACTGGTGTTGTTTACTTTTCAGGGGAAGAGAGAGTTGTAAAAGCGGCGGATTATCTGCTTTCCTCCATGCCTTTAAAGGATTTGGTGTGCAGCATGGGAGAGGCAGTTCCACGAACTATAAAAACGATTGCAGAAGGACTGCCATACCGAGATTTCGTTACTGTAGGCCTCTTGGTGGACAGGCTGGAATTAAAAAATAAGACCTCGATGAAGACATTGAACAATATCGTCCCGGACTGCTGGATCTATGTACAGGATGTAGGCGTGAAGATGGGACGGATCCAGATATTTAACAACTGGTCTCCCTATCTGGTAAGGAAAATGGAGAACTATGTCTGGATCGGGCTGGAATACTTCTGTACAGAAGGGGACAGTTTTTGGGAGATGGGGGAAGAGGAATGTATCAGTTTTGCTATTGACGAGCTGGTATCGATGGGAATCATTTCCGGTTGGGAATCTGTAAGGAATTCACACCGGGAGCGTGTAAAGAAGGCGTATCCGGCATATTTTGATACCTATAGTCAGATTGATGAGCTGACTGCCAGCATGAATACATACCAGAACCTTTACTGCATTGGAAGAAACGGACAGCACAGATACAACAATATGGACCACTCTATGGCAACCGCCTTTGCAGCGGTGGACCATATCCTGAACGGCGGGAATAAAGCGGCCATCTGGGATGTCAACACTGAGAAAGAATACCATGAGAAAAAATAGGGGGTGAAAGAACATGAGACAGCTTCTGGTACAGATCTTAAAATTCGGAGCAGTCGGAGGGATCTGCTTTTTCCTGGACTACGGGCTGCTTGCTTTTGCTACGGAGTGCCTGGGGCTGCATTACCTGATTTCTGGATTTATTTCCTTTACCGTATCGGTGACTGTTAACTACCTGCTAAGCAGAAAATTTGTTTTTGCAATGGGGCAGATGGAAACACACAAAGAATTCATCCTCTTTGTGATATTGAGCGTGATTGGGTTAGGGATTAATGAGGCCTGCATGGCAGTATTGGTAGAGCTGGCTGGAGTCCATTACCTGATCTCTAAGATCGCGGCCACAGCCATTGTGATGGTTTATAACTTTATCAGCCGCAAGATGTTAATGGAAAACAAGGACGGCAATATAGCAGAAGAAAATGCATCATGCTGCAGAGGAAAAGAAAAGCAATAGAAGAATATGCTAGAAGGGGCTTGAGAACATGCAGAACAGATCCATTCCGAAAAGTAAAAATAGCACACAGCTGAGAGGTATCACAGGCATTTTTTTGATAGTTATGGTTTTTTGGGCGGTTTCATCTGTAGAAGCCTTGCACGGATTAGTATTTCGGTACCGTCTTTTTATCCTGATGATGGGAATCCTGCTCGTAGCCTGTGTTTTTGGATACCGTTTATGGGAAAAGAAACTTTCAGAAGCAGAAACAGTCATGGGAATCTTCCTGCTGAGCCTTCTGGTAAGGGGGATGCTGGTCCTCATCCTGCCCTACAATCTGGCGCAGCATGACACACATTTCTTCGGGGCATGGGAAGGGGATGCTATAGGCAGCGGGCATTTTGGCTATATCCAGTATCTGATGAAATTTGGAAAACTGCCGGACTTTGACCCCAGGCAGGTGTGGGGATTTTATAACCCGCCTTTTCACCATATCCTTTGCGCTTTGTGGATGAAGTTCAACCATCTGCTCGGGCTAGGTTATGAGGCCTGCGCAGAAAACCTGCAGATACTCCCTCTGCTTTACACAAGCATGACCATTTATACAGGGTATCGGATACTGAAGGAATTTTCTCTGAAGGGGAGGGCTTTGTATTTCTCCTTTGGGCTGCTGGCATTCCACCCAATGTTTGCCATCCTGAGTCTTTCTATGAATAACGATCCTCTCTCTATCCTATGTTCGGTGGTGGCAGTCCTGTATACCGTTCGGTGGTACAAGGAACAGAAGATGAGTTATATCCTGTGCATTGCACTTGCTGTTGGACTGGGGATGCTGACGAAGCTTTCTGTGGGACTGCTTGCGCCGGCCATCGCATTCGTATTCTTGATGGTGCTGTATAAGCGCAGGGCAGAAATCAGAATCCTGATGGGGCAGTTTGTATGTTTTGCCGTTGTCTGCGTCCCTCTTGGACTGGCATGGCCTGTGCGCTGCAAACTCCTTTTTGATATCCCATTTAATTATGTACAGCCGCTGGGGGAGGGAGACATGTGGCAGTTTGTGGGAGATTATAACCTGTGGCAGCATCTGGGAATTCCTTCCCTGACGCCAGTTCTCAGAAATCCGTGGTTTACAGGGGTTCCGGCGGACCAGCATAATATCTGGCTGGAGATGTTCCGGACGTCGGTACTGGATGAGTGGACCTTCCAGCTTCCCCATAAGCCTTATATTCTGCTTGCCACCGTACTTGTGCTGTGTGGTATCCTTCTGGGACTTTTGACATGCATCCTGTTCATACGGATGTTATTAAAAAAAGAAGTTATGGACAGAACCCTGAAGGGGATGTTCGGTATTGGCTGGTTTGGACTGATCGGTTCCTTTGTGAAATTTACGTTTGATTATCCGTTCATCTGCAGCATGAATTTCAGATATATAGTTCCCACACTGTTTTTTTCTGTGCTGGGGACAGGTATCTGGCTGAAAGAGAAGCGCACCAGAAAAACCGGTACAACTGCGGTGATCATGTTGGGAATTGTATTTATGATATTATCTCTTGCGTTGCTTATGGCCTATTGTCTGCTGTTTGCACAGTCCGATGTCCAGAACTTATAGAATTTGATTTATATAGAAGGAGGTGATGGAGAATGTGTGCGATATCTGTTGAAGAGAGAAAGACACCTTTATGCAGCATCGTGGTGCCTTGTTATAACGAGGAAATTGCACTGCCGATTTTTTTCCATACCCTGTTGCCGATCATAAACGGAATGACAGAAAAGCATAGGACTCTGGATTGGGAGATTTGGATCATTGATGACGGGAGTGTGGATGATACGCTGAAAGTAGCAAAGGATTTCCATCAGAGGGAAGAGCGTATCCATTATCTTTCGTTTTCCAGGAACTTTGGCAAGGAAGCGGCAATCTACGCCGGCCTCCAGAATGTCCGGGGGGATTATGTGGTGACTATGGATGTGGATCTGCAGGACCCGCCGTCCCTTCTGCCCGATATGTACCGGGCAGTGACGGAAGAAGGGTATGACTGTGTCGCCACGAGAAGGGTAAGCCGTAAAGGGGAACCAGTGGTCCGTTCTTTTTTTGCAAGGCGGTTTTACCGATTGTTAAATAGAATTTCCAACACAGGCGTGGTAGATGGGGCACGAGATTTCCGCTTCATGAAACGGCAGGTAGTGAACGCCATTCTATCCATGAAAGAATATAACCGTTTTAGTAAAGGAATCTATGAATGGGTTGGATTTAAAACAAAATATTTGGAATATGAGAACGTGGAGCGTTCGGCAGGACAGACAAAATGGTCTTTTTGGAAGTTGTTCAAGTATTCAATAGAAGGAATTGTTGCCTTTTCAACAGCACCCCTTGCAATCGCATCGGTGGGAGGTATTTTCTTATGCATGATTGCCTTTATCATGATCGTTTTCTTAATACTTCGGGCGCTTATGTTTGGTGATCCAGTGGCCGGATGGCCGTCTATGGCCTGTATCATCATCTTTCTGGGAGGTGTCCAGCTGTTTAGCTCAGGGATTTTAGGCATGTATTTATCCAGGACATATCTGGAGTGCAAAAAACGTCCACTTTATATCATGCAGGAATCAGAATGATAAAAAAGTTTATTACATGGAGAAGAAAATGGGACTGACAGAAATCGGAGAGCAGTATAATTCTTGGCTGCTCATGCAGATCACACAATTAAAAAAGAAGTGTAGACGGGGGAGTGTGCTGTTGATTTGTTTGAGTCTAACAAACCTGATATGCATAGCTGCGATTATATGGCCAAAGCCACGCGAGGCATCGATGATAAACATTAGTGTCAAGATCCCTACTGTAAGCATAGAGAAGGAAAATGAAATTACTTGTGAAAGTTCCATCCTTGTAACGAATCAGACAGCAGGGCTTATGCTGCATATTCCTTCTGAGAAAAAGGGGAAGTACCAGGTGTCTTTATATATAGAAGAAAAGCTTGTCTATCAATCGGAGGAATTATATCCAGGAACCGCGGTATCAGCTGTAACGCTTACAAAACAATTAAAAAATGGAGAATACCAGGGTGAGATTGTCATACAAAACGTGAAGGATACAAAGGAAAAGAAGATGAAAAAGGCAATAAAAGTTTACTGTTTTGGTAAGACAGAAGGTCAAGATCCTCAGATTGTAGAAGGTGGAAGAGGATGAATTTTGGGAAACGCTGGAAGAGAAAATTCTGGTGGAACATGGGATTATGTGAACATTTTTAAGAACTAGGAGGAGGTTAGGAAAAATGCATTATAGAAAATTACTACATCGTGGAGGTGCTGTGGGACTGGGAATCTGTATTTGTTTTTCCAGTGTGTCTTTCAATGTAAATGCGCTTAGTGGGACATCCGCCTATTCAGAAACAACAGCATCCGGAGAACAATCAGAGGTGGTGCCGGACGATACACCGGAGGAAATGCCTTCTGAACAACCACCTTCTCTGCCGGCCGAACCTCCTGCTGAACCTCCAGAAGAGACTTCTCCGCCAGAAACAACAGAGCATCCGGAAGAAACGCTTCCCCCAGAAATTCCGGAGGAGACGCCGCCGGCAGAAGAACCGGAGACTCCAGCAGATACACCATCAGTGGATAAAAACGAAGGCCCAACGGGAACCCCGTCGACAGAAGAAATAACCGATACGCCATCTTCTGAGCCCCCTATTGAACCGGAAAAGAAAGAACTGCCTGCAGAAAACAAATCGGATTATACATCAAACGATGCGTTGATCCAAGACCAGGTGATCATTCAGGCTCCACAGGTGGAGGAAGACTTTCGGTTTGTAACAGTAGAAAAGGTATATGGCATTGCTAACAGACCCGTAGGTGTATATGAAGAGATGAGAGAGAATGCCAGGCAGGTTGGAACACTCTCAGAAGGGGATGTATGCTTTATCCTGAAAAATGAGGAGGGGTGGGGATATATTGAATCCGGTGTAGTGCGGGGGTTTGTTCCGGAAAAGGCCCTTGTCACAGGAGATGAGGCGAAAGCGATCGTTGATCGCAAAGAAGAAAAATATGCCAGTTATTCTCTGCAGCTTAAAGATATCCAAAGAAAAAAGGAAGAGATCCAAGAGCAGCAAGCAGAAACCGCAGTGATACATGATCCTGTAAAACAGAATCCAGGGAAGAGACAAGAAGGGACGCAGATAGGCGTTTCGGAGATGAAATGTCCTGACAACACTTCAGATTTAAAAGTGAAGATCGTTTCTTATGCTGTTGCATTGTCCGATCTTGAACGGAAAGACCAGGGATTGAAAAGTTACTCCATAAAGCTTGCAGATATTGTTTCACCCCAAAAAGAGAAAGTGACTGAAATGCCAGAGGCAAATATGAAGGAAAAAACCCCTTCTGATGGTTTTTGGCAAGCTCAGACATCTCCTAATAAAGAGATGAAACAGGAGGCGGCGGAAGAGGAGAAAAAATCCTCTTCGGACATCGCGCTTGATGAAATAGAGAAAAAGGAAAAACAACTTTTGGAAGAATGGAAGGAGAATCATGTTACTTATGCGACGGCTGTTGTTGAACCAATCCAGAATAAGGCTTTGGCTTATACAAGGACAACCACCCGTTCCACCGTTGTGGACAAGGTATCTGCAGTAGCCCAGGAGGATGTACAGATACTTGCAGAGGCAAAGGAAGATGCCGCGGCAGTGGGGCTACTTAAAAAGGATGGTATCAGTTATGTACTTGCAGATGAGGAAAAGGAGTGGGTATATGTAGAGTCCGGTGATGTAAGGGGATTTATTCCGAAAGAAATGCTTGCTTTAGGGACGGAAGCAGATTCTGTCATAACGGCTGTCGGAGAAGAAAATATGATAATGGCAGAAAAAACGGTAGAACCTAAAGATAATCCAGCTCTGTATTATACGCTAACTTCTATTAAAGAAGGAAAGATATCCAGTGCTATCCGGGAGTCAGTTATGAACTTCGCAAGACAGTTTATCGGAAATCCCTATGTATGGGGAGGAACCAGTCTTACAAATGGAGCGGACTGTTCAGGATTTGTCCAGACTATCTTTAATACTTACTATGGATACAGCCTTCCAAGGGTAGCAGAGGATCAGGCACAGTACGGCGAAAAGATCCGGGTAGAGGATGCCCTGCCTGGCGATCTGATATTTTATGCAAAAGCAGGCTATATCTATCACGTGGTAATGTATGCGGGTGATGGAAAAACGATAGAAGCCCAAAGTACAAATACGGGGATCGTGGAAGGAACTGTTAATGCTGCCGATGCTGTATGGGCAACACGTTTTATAGAGGATACAGATACCAGTACCATCCAGATGGTAAACCAAAAGGCCGAAACCCAGGATGCAGTCATACAGAACGCTTCTGAAGAACAGCTTGGGGAATGTCTGGGGAACTTTAAACTGACAGCATACTGCAATTGTGAATTATGCTGCGGCCAGTGGGCCGGCGGGCCGACTGCATCCGGAACAGAGCCGGCACAAGGAAGGACAGTTGCAGTAGGGGGGATCCCCTTTGGCACACAGCTGGTCATCAATGGTCAGGTCTATACCGTGGAAGACAGGGGAACACCTTATGGACATATTGATATTTATATGAACAGCCATGAGGAATGTGATCAGTTTGGCGTACAATCTGCGGAGGTATACCTGATGAAATAAAAGGAGGAAATTGACTATGAAAAAACTTACAAATGAAGTTGGGGTACCGGTGGCTGAAAATGAACATTCCCTAACGGCTGGGCCACGCGGTTGGTTAAGATGAAGGATGTGGGATATGGAAAGTTCAAAATGACAAAGAATATCATCAACTGATCAAAAGTGAATGGCTGCCGAAGGACATATATATGTCCTTCAAGAAGTGGATTTATCCACTTCTTGAAGGAACCAATAATGAAACATTGAATGAAAGACGAAATCATTCTATTGGAAGGTTTTCGGCATTTACTTCATAAGGCGGAACATTACAAAAGAATTCCGCAAAATCAACCTGATAAATTTGCTGTAAGGCAACGAGGTCTGTAACTTTAATGTTTTTATGATCGTTTTCAATACTCGCATAAGTATTCCGATGTATAGTGCTACCTATCAGATTCATTTTGCGGACAAGCTCCGATTTGCTGTAGTGGTGCTCCAGGCGCAGTCTGATAATGTTGTTACGAAAATTTTCAGAATTGGCTAAGATTTTCATGGTGGGGTCTATTTTCATATAATTGCTCATGTAAGATACACTCCTTCGTTTTTGGATGTTTAAAGGCATAACTTATATAAAAAGTATATCCAATTTTGTGACAGAGAGTAACGTCGAATGGCGTTATGGATTAAAATATAACGTTAACCAGCGTTGAAAATGACGTCAAATAGCGTTAAAAACACTTGTCGATGACAAGAAATTGTGCTAAAATAACGTCAGATGGCGTTATATGGGCAAATAAATAAGATGTAGATGAATTAGAACAGGACTATCAGTGGGGAAAGATGTAAACAACCTAACTAAAAAGGAAAGGGGAATTTATGAAAATCAGGAAGTTCGTGCAAAAGAGCAGATACGATATTGTGAATGAATCAGGGTAAAAGACGCCTCTGTTGTTCTAGTTTATTAATGTAGCAGCCCGGTAAGGGGGTGATGAAATCATATAAACAGAAATCCAAAAGGAGGGAAACAAATTGAATGATAAAAAAATAATCAAAAAAATGGTTGCACTGATATTGTGTCTGGCAGTCTGTTTCACTATTTTTCCAAGCGCTGCATCCGTTCGCGCCTCTGGAGATGCTTCTGGTCAGTCGACAGCCAAACAGGAGGGGGCCAAAACAGAAGAAGAAACAAATCAACCTATGGAATCAAATAGTGAAGAATCGGAGAGCGATAAAATACTGAATGATCAAGAGCAAACCGATCCACAGGTTATTCCTGGAAAATCACAGGAAAGTGAAATAAACAATAAGGATTTACCCCCTGAAGAAAATCAGAAACAATCAGACGAATTAAAGAATACAGCAATTGGAAAACAGCAGGATAATGGGGGCGAAGTATCGAAAACAGATGCTGATCAGAGTGGAAATAATGATGCAAGTTTATTTAATGCTCAAAATGGAAGCAAGTCATCACCGGTAATCTTTACTATTGACAACATTAAACAGGCTATTGCTGACAAGGAAGGTATTTATACTACTTATGAAGAAGCTAAAGTGGCCAAAGAAGCAGTCGGTGATATGTCTGAGCCTGCAGTGGATGAGTATGTGGATCAAAATTTTGCACAAGCTATAAAAGATTCTATAGAAGCTAATCCGAATGAATTCTTAAATGGGCAAAGTTTGTCAGAGAATGATTTTCAGGATATGGAGACACTGCTTAATAGTTTTACAGGATATTTGCAGGCGAAAAGTAAAGGGATAAAAAGTATAAAGGGTATTTCGATGCTGAAGTCATGCAGAAAAATTGATATCTCTTATAACAATATTTCTGATATTACCCCATTATCTGTAACAGATGCAGTATCAGCTGAGGATGTTCCTGCCGATAAAAGGATATATTATGGAGCAAATAATAAAGCAATCAGCGTGAACTTATTTGGTAATCCGATTACAGATTATCCGGCTCAATTAGGAGGAAGAATTTCCGTTGTTCCAGGACTGGAAAATCATTCTTTTATACTTAAAAGTAATGAACTTTCTTTTTTGGTGAGTAATATGGAAAATAGTTTTAGCGCTGTTCTTCCAATTCCGTTAAAAAAAGGAGAGCAACAGGCCACTTTAATTACAGGCATATTGACTGACAAAGTTATTCCAGAATATGTAATCGAAGATGATCCGAATGATGACAGTATTGATCTAAACGAAGGGAGTGCTAAAAATACTTGGGCTAAATTAAACGGTGAAATATTTGGACAAATAGATCGAATAAACTTAAAAAATATCAAGACCTCTGGTTCATTTATGGTTGAATTATATGTTGATGATATTGATAAACTGTCAGGGTATGGTGCAAACACGATCAGAAACTGGACTCAGCCATTAAACTGGACATTACCGGTCAATGTCAAAGTTTACACGGAAGTTAAAGCAGATACTGTGGATACTATCCATGAGGTTTCATTACTTAAGAAAAGTGAACTTGAAAACGACAGCTGTTCGACAGAAGGAGCGCGGTACACTTTATACAAAGAGAATGATGATGGTTCATACAAAAAGATCGCAGAGGATCTAATAACAGATGCTAATGGAAAAATCACATTATCTTCAAAGGAAAATGCAGAGCTGACAGCAGGAAGTTACTATTTTGAAGAAACGACACCGCCGACAGGATTTGGCAAAAATCCAGCTCATGTGGAATTCACATTGGAAGATGGAAGCATTGAAGTATTGGACGGTGAGGGAAAAGAGATTTCTGTAACACAAGACGGAGGGGTAGAGACCAAGCCAGTTACAAGCAGTAACGGTGTTTTTGTACTTAGCGGCGAAGGAAATGCGGCAAGTCTGAAAATAACACCACCAATAAGCAGTGATGGGAAAAGTGGCGAGTTAAAATCACTGACATTAAAGTGTTCTGCAGGTACATCTCAAGAGGATGGAAAAGCTGTAGCTGAGGAGACGGTAACTTATGAAGTTGGAAAAGATGGAACGGCCGACGAGGTTCAAACAGTGGCGCTTAATAGACTAAAAGAAGCACAAAAAAAATATCAGAATGTGGAAATTTCCGCAGACTTTAAACAAACTGTTTCTGTTGAGCATATGGATCCTCCGGTAGCAGACTTAGAATTTACCAAGGTCACTGAAGATGGTAGCACCACCGTTTCAGGAGCAGATTTTACACTTTACGAATGCACTAATAAAACGGAAGGGCATACACATGGAAAAGGATGTACATGGGATAAACCATTTGAAAACCGGGATAATGTGACAAGTGGGGATAATGGCAAAGTTAGCTTTAAAGATTTACCAGTCGATGCTTATTACATTCTTAGGGAGACCAAGACACCAGATGCATTTCAAGAAGTAACTGATGATAGTTATATTGTGCTACATATTGCATCCGACCGTTCTATAACTATGGATACAGGGGTTGGAACTTTTGCAAATAACATGATTATTAAACCATCCGGTAATGATGGGTATAAAGTTAAAAATTTCCATTTGTATCATTTAACAATCAGTAAGACAGTAAAAGGAGATGGAGCAAACCTTTTAAAAGACTTCCATTTTACCATTACACTCAAGGACCCACAAGGGAATCTTGTGAATGGAAAGTACTCATACAAAGGAAGTGCTACAGCAGAAACAACAGCCCCGGTAAATGGAAATCTGACTTTTGTAGACGGAAAAGCAGATATCACATTAAGGCATGGCCAGAGTATCCAAATCGAGGATATCGTTGCCTACAGTGAATACGTGGTAGAGGAACAGGAAGCAAATTCTGAAGGATATACAACGACTTCGGATAACAGCAGCAAAGTAATCACCTCAGATCTTACAGCATCCTTTACAAATGCTAAGTATTCAAATCCGATAACCGGATTATTTGACTTATATAGTACGGGTATATCAGCCATGCTTGCCACTATCCTTGTGATGGGTGCAGTGATTTTTTTGATACATAGGAGAAGAAGGCGTTATTAAATGAAAAGAAAAGACCGGATGGGTGGTGAAAGACAATCTTTGGAAAAAGTAAAAGGCAGGGAGCCAGAAGCCCATAGAGAAGGAACCACACTTCTGCAGGATATCCTTTATCTGATAGTAAAGATCATAGGGATAGCAGCTGTGTTTTTATTAATATTTACCTTTCTATTTGGAGTTTTCCGTTACCATGATGCCGCCATGAAACCTGCTATCCAAGACGGGGATCTGGTTTTGTTTTACCGGTTGGATAAAAACTATGTAGCATCGAATACCATTGTTGTGAAATATCATGGGAACCTTCAGGTAAGAAGAGTTGTGGCTGTGGCTGGAGATGTGGTTGATATCGCAGAAGAGGGATTATTGATCAATGGAGCTTTGCAACAGGAAGTGGAAATATATGAAGATACCGTTCAATATAAAAAAGGAATTGACTTCCCGGTAACCATTGGGAAAGGGCAGGTATTTGTTTTGGGTGACAGCCGGGAAACGGCAACGGACAGCCGCATATATGGACCAATTGAGATCAAGGACACGCTGGGTAAGGTTATGACACTTATACGGCGAAGAGGGATATAAACATATGGAGAGACTTAATTATCGAAATATTTTTATATAAAAAAGAAAAGGAGCGAAATACTTATGAAGAACAAGAGTATGGGAAAATTGATGAAAGGCCTGCTAGTTAGCACTATGGCACTTAGTATGTGCCTGGGGACAGCAGGAACTGTATTTGCCAGTGAGCATGTACAGGATGGGGATAATCAATATATGCAGGGGACACAGGAGCATCCTGCAGAAGCCTACATCAAAAAGAATTTAAAAATGGCTGAAGGAATGAACACTCCTGAAGGGAAATTTGTTTTTCAATTTAAGAGAACAAGTGAAGACACAAGTGCACCTACGGCAGCTATGCCAGAGATTACAGATAAGAAAATCGAGTATAAGTCAGGAAGACTCTCGGCTACAGATGGCCTGATTCAGGCAGAGAAAATGAGTGATAATATAGTTGACGGTTTAACATTTGGACATGCTGGAGAATATGTGTATAACGTTACCGAGAAAACAGGAAAGGAAAATTTTGAGGATTATACATGGCAGGAAAATGAGGATATGGATTTTTCCAAAGCTGAGTACAAAATGACTGTTATAGTGGCAAATAAACTTGATGAAAATGGAAAATATATACAGGCTGCTGATGGAGGCTATAAGACATATATTAAGTACATTGCAGTTCAAAAGGTACGCGATGACAAAGGAAATGAGGTGAACGGGAAGGTTGATCCGGAGAACGATTTAGAAAAAAATACATTCATTTTTGAGAATACGTTTACAAGAATTGGAAACACCGTACCAAATCAGCCAGGTACCCCAGGTTACCCGATGGATCCGAACGACCCGTCAAAACCGGATCCCAATTACCCAATTGACCCGGATTATCCAGGCACACCTGTCGACCCAGCTGATCCAGATGCCCATAATTCCTTAACAATTAGTAAGACTGTCACTAATGATGGTGATTTAAGCAAAGATTTTAAGTTTAATCTGACCCTTCAAAAATCAAAGACAGAAGCTGACAGTGTAACCAGCTATGATGCATACAAAATTGACCAGAAGGGAACGAAAACAAAAATCACAGTTACAGTTGGAACAGCAACACCATTTGAGCTGAAACATGATGAAAAACTGGTATTCCCGCTCCTGCCTGTGGGTACAAAATATGATATCAGTGAAACGGCTGTAACAGGCTACACCACAACATTGATTACAAAAGAAGATGGACAGCGTGAATCCAATGAACAAGGAATAAGTGCAGAGAACAAACTGGTCGGTGATGAAACAAACTATGCAAAATATACGAATGACAAGCCAAGTGTACCGCCAACCGGAATCCTGATCAATAACCTGCCTTTTATTCTGTTAATCCTTGTAGCTGTTGGAGGATTTGTAGCGTTTATCATAAGCAAGAGACATAGAAGAGTGCGTTAGAGTTTTACTGAGAGAAAATTACTGAGAAGACTTAGATTATAGAAATGGGACTCTGATATGGTTCGAACAAAAGGAAAAGCCGTTGTTAGGGGTCTGATTCGGGCAGTTGACAGCACCGTGAACCTTGCGGTGCTCGTCACCTTCCTGTTTTTACTTGCCTATGGCTGTTATGGCATGTGGGACTCCCACCAAATTTATCAGGAGGCGTCAGCTGAGAAATATGAAATTTATAAACCATCAGTGGATAACAGCCTGTCATTTGAAGAATTCTGTGATATCAATCCGGAAGTGTTTGGATGGCTGAACGTTTATGGAACGGGGATTGATTATCCCATTGTACAGTCAGAGGATAGTAATGAAAAGTATCTGAATACAGATGCGAGTGGTAATTATTCCTTATCAGGCAGTCTTTTTTTGGATTACCGCAATCAAAAAGATCTTATGGATTTTAACAGCATTATTTATGGTCATCATATGGAAAAAGGAACGATGTTTGGTGACATTGGGAAATTCTTTGATGAAGAATACTTCAATAGTCACAAACATGGGACTCTTTTTTATGACGGGCAGGAGCATGGACTGGAGTTTTGGGCAGCATTAAGGGTCAATGCCTATGACACGGTTATCTATCAGCCAGCTATTACTGATAAGCAGAATCAGAGCGCGTATATAAACTGGATCCAAAAGAATGCCATCAATATACGGAATATCAACATTACCCCGGATGATAAGCTGGTCTTACTAAGTACCTGTGCATCCCAGCCTACAGATGGAAGGCATATTCTGATAGGAAGAATAACAGATAAAATCTATCCGGATACATTTAAAGAAATTAATACAGGTGCAAAAAAAATTAAGGATACGATTGACAGCCGATCACTATGGACAGGGATCCGGAGAGTTCCTGTTTGGGGCTGGATATGCATGGCGGGTTTATTCATTGTAATTGCCATCATTATTACAAGAAAACGAATGAAGCATAGAAAAAACAAATAGAGGGTTAATTTTATGGGTGATAAAAAACAGGAAGTGAGCATTCAAAATATATATAAGCTGGATGGCCGTGTACCCTTAGGAAAAGCAATTCCTTTTGGGCTACAGCATGTTCTTGCTATGTTTGTGGCAAATCTGGCGCCGATCACTATTGTAGGAGCAGCGGCAGGAATAAAGAATGAAGAATTGGCTATGCTTTTGCAGAATGCTATGTTTGTGGCGGGAATTGCAACCTTAATTCAATTATTTCCAATTTGGAAGGTTGGAGCCAGGCTTCCAATTGTTATGGGGGTGAGTTTTACTTTTGTTACGATACTATCATATGTAGCGATAACTTACGGGTATCCCACACTGATCGGCTCTGTTCTCGTCGGTGGATTGATCGAAGGATGTCTTGGGATTTTAGCAAAATATTGGAAGCGGATTATCACTCCAGTCGTGGCCGCTTCTGTGGTAACAGCTATCGGTTATTCTCTGTTTACTGTAGGGACGCGGTCTTTCGGCGGCGGTTATGCGGATGATTTTGGTTCTGTGCAGAATCTGATTCTTGGCCTTATTACTCTTGCAGCATGCCTGATTTTTAACATTTTCGCTAAAGGATACTGGAAACAGCTTTCCGTACTGTTTGGCTTGGTAGTCGGATACATACTTGCGATTTTTTTAGGGAAAGTAGATTTGACCTCTATTTTTTCAAGGGGATTTATATCCCTGCCGCACCTGCTTCCCTTCAAACCGGTGTTCAATCTGTCGGCGATCATTGCAGTTACTATTATTTTTTTGGTGTCTGCAGCTGAAACCATTGGTGATACGACTGCAATGGTGGCAACAGGACTGAATAGAGAAATTACTGAAAAAGAAGTTTCCGGCTCCCTGGGCTGTGACGGTTTTGCAAGTTCTTTATCTTCTCTCTTCGGATGCCTACCGGTGACATCCTTTAGCCAGAATGTAGGACTGATCGCCATGACAAAAGTAGTAAACCGTTTTACGATCATGACAGGCGCAGTATGCATGATACTGGCTGGCTTATTACCTCCGATTGGGAATCTCTTTTCCAGCCTGCCGGAAGCAGTGCTGGGCGGATGTACCATTATGATGTTTGGCTCCATAATGGTCAGTGGTATTCAAATGCTTGCCAGGGCGGGATTTACCCAAAGGAATGTTACAATCGCTGCGTTGTCTCTTGCGGTAGGAATTGGATTTACAACTGCCAGTGAAGTGGATATATGGAATATATTCCCTCAGATAGTAAGAGACGTATTTTCCGGAAACTGTGTGGCTGTAGTGTTTGTGATCTCTATTGTATTGAGCCTTTTGCTTCCAAAGGATATGGAGATCAAAAAGGTGGGAGAAGGACAGTAAGCTGCCTGTAAGATTGCCATTTACGTAAATATAACAGGGATAGAAAGGGTTGTATGAAAAAGGAACAATCAGTAGAAAACATCGGTAAAAGAGTAGGGATGCAGGAAATATTTACGAAAATAGAAAAACAATCTGGTTATCACTCTTCAGAGCTTGCAGGCATCTGGGAGCTTATGAAGCAGGAAATGATAAACTGTTTTCAGGCAGGAAAAAGCGTTGATTTCGGTGAGGATTTTGGATGTATGAAAACCAGCCTTTTTATACCTGCGGATAAATTTAGAACAAAGAAATGTACCCGTCTTCAGGTACGATTTAAAGCAGGGTTTAAATTAAAAAAGCTGCTGGAGATCGAATGACAGCAGACTGAGGTCCGTTTGCCCATACAAGAGGAGGTAATGCGGACCAATCTAAAAATAAAAGATAGCAGGAGGTGAAAACATGGAAAAAAGCAAAAGGAAAAATATTCTGGTCAATTTACAGGCATTCTTTATTCTATTTTTATTGACATTATTTATCTGTAAACCCGTTTATGCGTCAGAAAAGGCCGTATCTGTTTCCTTAGATGTAAACCAAAGCTTTTCCCTTGAGAAGGGAACAGCACCCACAGATCAATTTTATTATAAGCTGACTGCAACAGAGGAGAACAATCCGATGCCGGATGGACATCTGGGCGGGGAATACGCTTTCTCCATTCAGGGAAACAGTAAGTATATGATGAAACCAATGACTTATCAGGCACCGGGAACCTATTCCTATCAATTGGTACAGACAGTGGAGAATGAGGCTGAAGGTTACACTTATGATAAACGGTCTTATGGAATTACGGTTTATGTAAAAAATGGGCAAAGCGGAAACTATATTACTGAACTTATCATCAAAAATGAAAGCGGAGAAAAGGTTTCCGGAATTACTTACCAAAATACATATAACAAAAAGGATACCATCGTAAATACACCAATAGTTACACCCGGAAACAATGCCAGTCATGCCAATCCTATAAAGACTGGTGACACTAGTAATTTAACAATTTGGGCTTTACTTGCGTTTATTGCGCTTGGATGCCTTCTCGTGATAATCAAAACTAAGAAACGATAGATATAAAGAACTTCAGAATAAAATGATCTGATGACATATAAGAAAAAGCTTCAGGTGGTGATGATTATAAAAGATTTTGAAAGCCTAAGCGGCCGCACTTTTGGAAGCTGGACAGTAAAAGATAACTATGAAGAGATAAAAGGACGGAGAAAGTGGCTTTGTGAATGTAAATGCGGTACAAAAAGGATGGTTTACGAATCAAACCTGAAAGGAGGATCGTCCAAAAGCTGTGGATGCCTTTCAAAAGAAGAAGCTAAAGGAAAGTATAAAGATCTGACAGACCGCCGTTTTGGAAGACTGGTCGCTAAGCATAGGGCTGGGTATTTACATGGGCGGACCGCCTGGTTCTGTGAATGTGACTGCATGAATACCTGCGTTGTCACTTCACATGATCTGCTAACAGGACATACCAGCAGCTGCGGATGCCTGAGAAAAGAAAAAGGAATGCGGATCAAGCATCTGGAAAACCAGCGCTTTGGCAAGAAACTGACAGCACTGTATCCAACCAAGCAAAGAGATTATAAGGGATCCGTTATCTGGCACTGCAGATGTGACTGTGGAAATGAGATAGAGATATCAGAGGATGCACTGGTACATGGAAACTGGCAGAGCTGCGGATGCCTGAAAGCGGAATGGCAGCATCAAGGAGACTGGCGGGTATCTATGGTGGATGGCACTTGTATAGCGTGGCTGGAAAAACGGAAACACCGCAAAGACAATACCAGTGGTTTCCGGGGGGTATCGATCACCCCTTATGGAAAATGTATCGCCGGGATCGGATTTAAAGGTGCCAAATATTATCTCGGAAGATTTGACAATATGGAGGAAGCCGTCCGGGCAAGGCTGGAAGCAGAGAGACTGGTGCATGACGGCTTTGTAAGCGCCTATCGGGAGTGGGAAGAAAAGAAGAAACAGGATCCCGCCTGGGCTGGAGAGCATCCGTTGGTCTTTGAGGTAGAGCAAAGGGAAGATCAGTCCCTCAGGATCCGACGTGATCCTATTAAAATAAAAGAAAACGGGAAGGGGTGAAGTAATGGGGAAAGGAAAAATACTAAAGATCTTAGGGATCGTAATGATCCTTGTGGGAACTATTGAGATCTTGATCCAGTTGTTTGCAGCTTTTACTTTTGTCATGCTGGCAAGCGGTACCGGAGCAAGGCTCCTGATCGCAGCGCTGCTGATATCGTTGATCTCATCGGCGGTGCTTATGGCGGCTGGCATCCTTGGAGTAAGGTTTCATGGGCAGGAGGATAAAATGGGAACGTGCAGGGTGGTAGGTGTGATACTGTTTATTTTGCAGGTGGCAGATCTGGCCTATCTCCTGTTGACAAAAAACTTTCTATTTTTACATATTTTCATGGTGATAATTGGATTGGTGCTCCTTGCACCTTATCTTTACGTGACTATCATAGAGGAGCCGGAAGGGAGGGACATATGAATAAGGATAAGATCCTTGCGCCCTTTGAGCTGCAGTTTTTAAACGATGGTCTGTTGATCAGGGAACGGAAAGATTTTTATCTTCCATACAAACAGATCATCTGGATGCAGATGAAGAAATTTGAGAGACAAAGTGGCAGATGGGCTTTAACCCTAAAACCATGCTTTGATCCGGAGCCAGGGGACAGAGGATATCTCGTATTACAGGAAGAAGGTGGTGACTTTTATGAAATACATTTTCCGAGATATACCGGAACACCAAAACAGCCTGGAGAACTTTTTTATTTGATCAAGGAACATTGTCCCGGTGCTGCCACGGACGATAGTCCGCGGAATATCACCTATTTGGGAGGAGGGACATGATGAATGGACAAAGTCATCCTATGGTTTACGTACTTATCGGAAGGAGTCAGGAAGATCACCTGACTGGTTATGTGACAAACAGTGAATTTTTGGTATTTTATCCTTTTTTCGGGATCACTAATATGGTGCAGGAAGTGTCCAACCTGATGAGAGACAGTTTGTACTTCCAGGCAGGACCAAAGAAAATGGTGGAACATACGATCCTGCCAAAACTGAGATCCCGCAGGTTATTTATCATTGAGATCCTGTACCAGCAGAACCATGACTGGCAGGGATATATCCGGGGGATTTCTTCATTATCTAAATGTACCTTTAAAAGTAGAGAAGAGATGAAAGATAAGATCAAGTTGGAAATGGATAAACGCCGTGACTTCAGAAAGACCTTATAGGGGGAAGCCGAAGGAACTTGCATTCGTTGTGCGGTATGAAGGGAGGATCACAGATGAACAGAAGGGAATTGATCGCAGATATGGCATCAAGATCTGGGATGACAGAGGATCAGACCAGAAAATGTTTGGAAGCGATGATCGACACGATCACATTACAGCTAAAAAAGGGAGAGAAAGTTCAGATCGTTGGCTTTGGAACTCTTGAAACAGTAAAGCGGGAAAGCCGTATGACAAGAAATCCTCAGAATGGGATATTAATGTCGGTCCCAGACAGATATGTGCCCCGGTTTAAACCTAGGAAAATGCTGAAGGATACAATAAATGACCAGGATCAGGGGATCGACAGGATATCTGAACTAAAAAACGGATCTTAAGGTACGTATGGTATTTTTATGAAATGAGGTGGTACAGCACATGACATCATTAATCGACGCTATTTATCAAAAAACAGATCTGCAGTATCTTTCAGACATGCATGATAAGCGTAACTGGAAGACGGTACTTTTATCCGTGGAGCAGATCAAAGAGACCTCATATCCGAAAAAAGACTGGATAGAATCCTACCAATACATAACAGGAGACTATCAGATCAAATCCCCTGGGAGATCAGCATTGATGAACCGGTTACGTTGGGGAATGTATGAAGAACGATTGAATAAAACGGTTGTTTTATCTGGTACAGATGATCCAGCCATATTACATTTTAAGAATAAGAGATAAGGAAATGTGGATGGATGAAAAACTGTGGAAGCCGAAACATCTATAGCTGCTGGATCACAGTTAGTATAGATAAGAGGAGCAGATCAGATATAGTAGTTGGTAAAACAGCCAGGAAAATGGGATACGGTGGCAGGGGTGTCCTCTTATTTCTGGCTGTTTTATTCATAAGCCAAGTACAGGATGGAGATGAAAATGACGAAAGATAAAATTACAGAGCTTGATATCGGACGTGTGCCAGGACTGGATATTCTTACAGCGGATCGGATCCTTCAGAATGTATTTCGAGAAGCAGGATGGAAACCTGTCCATATGATAGAAGTTTCCAAAAGGAATGAAAAGAAAGAGACGCACTCAAACATTCTGCAGGGATCTATCTATAGGAAGGGCAGGAGGGAACAATGAAAGAGATCATCTTTAATATGAAAAAAGCATGGAAAGAGTCGAAAAAACAGAAAGCTATTATAGTAACGCTGATCTTTTTTTTAATATTCGGATGCGTATGGGTGCTCTATTCTATGTATTTTTATTATATGGAATTTAAGAGTTACGAGAACTGGCTCAGGATCTGCTTTGCTATGCTGGTGCTTTACAGCTTTCCTATCATGTACTCTATTTTAGACAAGCTGGCACAGAAGAACAGGGAACTGAAACGGATCCTTGCCATAAAGAGCAAAGAAGATAAAGAAAAGGCATTAGAAGACTATGAGTTTATCACATTCTTTCAGTGCATGGCAGAAATCCTGACAAGGTTGTCAACTATCGTGCTTATTGTATTTATCAATGAGCTTTTGACACAGATCCCGCTGATCAGTGAAGACATAAAATATATTGCAAACCGTGAGGCGTACTGGGGATTGCTGCAGATCATGATCTATATCATTCTTATATTTTCCGTGCTGGTAATCCTCTATTCGGAGTCTTTCTTATTTTGCAGAGGATGCCGGAAACGGAAGATCAGGAAGTTATTGAAACGATCCAATTCGGATAAAAAGGATGTTGAACATGTATTGGAGGATTAACACCGGAGGGCTCATAGAGGAGGCCCATCCGCAGATATTACTACAAAAAGCGGCTGGGAGAAATGATCAGAGCCGGGATGGAAGGAAATAGATCAAAGTATGAACGGACATTATTTGATGTTAGGGGAAATCCACCTATGATCGTATCGGGTATAACAGCAGGTGGATGAGATGGTGTCAAAAGGGATTTTGGCAACATTGCAGGATGCTGGCCTTAAGGTATCCTCCAATTTTGTGACACACCATTCAAGGTTTGATATTGGCAGAGATGGAGAAGGATATGGCGCATGAAAAGACTAAAGAGAAACGGAGTATTTTTTGAAGAAATAAATGTGATTGTTTATGCAGATAATGACAGCAGGCTGTGGGATTATCGTAATCTGTTCTTCAAAATTCGGGAACAGAAGGAATATCTGCTTCAAGTGACTCTCACAAAATACTTTTCTACTCTGCGGGAGGTTTCAGACTTCGTGTCAGGTGGAGTGGATCTGGTATATATCACAGTTCCCGTATCGGAAGAGATCCTGTTCATATCACAGGAAGTTGCTAGACGACAAAAGGCGGCCGGCCTTGCGATCTATGAAGCGGACGGGATCCTATGGGAATATTATCAAGATGGTATCCGCTCAGAGCAGCGGCATTTGTCAATAAAAGACGAACAGGAATTATATCGGGTGACAGATTCATTATGTGATTATATCGCTGGCTGTGAGAACATTTGAAGGATAGAAAGATTGTATGATCTTATGTGGGAATGCGATAGAAAATTAAACGGAACATACAAAGAATATTGATTCATATATTGAAAGAGGTTAAGACATGGACGGTAAAGTGGAAGCGTATTTGTTAGAAGCAGATAGAAAACAGATTTCTCAAAAAGAAAAAGAAGAATATATTAGGATACTGGGAATATTTGAAGAGATTGGTCTTATGAACGAGGAAGAGCAGAAATACTGGATAAAAAAAATATCTGGTGATTTATTTCAGGGGATTGAAACCTTGAATCTGTCCTCCCGTTCTTACCATGCGCTGATCCGTGCAGGAGTTGGGAACTATGGACAGTTGCGGAATTGGATACTGAAGAGAGGAATTCTGAATGTCAGGAACATCGGTACAGGTACAGCGGCTGAAGTTCTCGGAAAAGCGATACATGCAGGACTCATAAAAGAGGAAGAGATCACTCATTTAAGTGAAAATAGAGTATGGAAAAGAGTACTGACAGATTTAAAGGGTATTTTGAACCACAAGAAAGAAACAGAACTCATACCCGTATCAGAGTCGTCGAGAAGAATGGATATGGAGTAATATGTTTGTAAAATATGCAGATGAAAGAAATGTTAATCACTTAGAGAAGGAAAACCATAGGATTTTAGTCCTGCAGATCAGAGCAGCAGACGAAAAGCAAGCTGTGATTACATATGGAAAACGATATACAGTCATTATAAAGTTGGAAACCTTAAAAGAAACAGAAAAACAACGCGTTATGGATTTTATTTTCGGAGCTGCTTATGTTTTAGAAATACAGGTCATAGAGATTGCCAAGGATATATATCTATTGGCTCCGGGGCTAATTGGGATAATAAATATTGATTGTCTAATGAACAATGATTGAGGGTTTGTCTTAAAGTAGGCTCTGTTATAGTTTGGGATGGGGATAAGAGAATAAAATGAACAGAAAAATGAATCTCCAGACCGGAAAAGATATGGAAATTATGGGCAGAGGGGCAATAAAATTCAAAGCAGGAGAAACTCTTAAAGAAGCCATACATTAAAAGACAGTAAGATGATTTAATAAAAGGAAGTAGCAATGAGGCAAAGAAAATACATTAAGGGCAGGCAGAACAGTGGAACAGACATATTTGTGGAATCCATTGTATGTTGGAACCTGCCAAAGGTTATAAAAAATAGATTATACAGACATGATATTTCAGACATTTATGAACTGGCCGCCTGCACGGAACACAACTTGATGGAGATGGGGTTTTATGACCTGGAAATAGCGTTAATCTGTCATACACTGCAAAGTTATGGGATGGTATTACGAAAAGATTCGGAGACAGAAGACTAACAACGAGTTTTGACGGTAAACGAAAATAGAATAGTTGGAAACCTTGTAAAGGACTCTTCAATGATTATGTATAAGAATTGTTGCAATAAAGTTGAATCGGTACATTTAAGAGCGGAGAGATTTAAATGATGAGGAAGCGCGCAGCGGCTTGGAAAAAGGAAACTATGTATCTTAGATAATTGTATTGTCAACATTTTCAGAGCGTGTTGCAAGTTAAATAACACAACGCAAAAAGCTATTTTGGAATATAAGCTGAATGACAGTTTTTCTGAGGCCATGAATTTGAAAGAGGAACAGCTCGTGAAAAGGGAACACATAAGCGGACTTTGAAAAGTCAGCCCTTAGGTCCGGTAATTATAAAAACTACCTGTAAGAAAGAAGACAGTTGAAGCTTTCAGGGGGATATACGTGTGAGGAGGGGTGAATTATGCAAAACCATCCACCGGAATTCAAACCGGAGATTATATTAGGGGGCGGGATATTACATATCAATCGAATGGAATACACCGTTACATATAAAGGCCGTGAGATCATGCTTTCGACAAAAGAATTGCTGACACTTTACTGTCTTGCAGAACATCCGGGATGGGTTTTAAGAAAAGAAGATATTTATCTCAAGGTATGGGGAGATTCCAGAGGAGATACACCATTCCGCACGGTAGAGAACACTATCTGCAAGCTGCGAAAAAAATTAGACCCTCAAATTATAGTGACCATCAGATATGAGGGGTACAAATTAAACTTAAAAAAATAGAAATTTTAAACTTCAAACAGTGCTTTGGAGTTTTTTTATTTGCTGTAATGAGAAAAGTGGGAAAAATCAATGAAAAAAATGGGAAAAAGTAATGAGGTGTACGTGATATCATAATGAAAATGCAGGGAAGCGGTGACAAAATAGCAAATAAATTACCGCATAGTGGAAAGATGTATGGAAATAATTTCCTATACAGTCAATTCTCAATAAGCCCTGTTAGGGTTATAAATTTTTTGGATGACAGTTAGGAGAGATAAACATGCAGGAAGAGTTTCAGCAGATTGCTGATGTGATCAAGCAGCATCGGGAAGCACAGGGAATAACCCAGGAGCAGCTGGCTGAAAGGGCGGGAATATCTGTCTCGCATCTTAGCAAGATAGAAGCCAAAATAAGAAATACTGGTATGCAGACCTACTTAAAATTGATGAAAGCCCTAGAAATACCAGAAGAACAGCAGTTTCCGCACCTATATGCCAGTGCAGAAAAAAACGCTCAACAGGAAAAACTATGGGGGCTTATGCAGGACTGCAGTGAGAAGGAATTTAAAATTTTACTGCGGTCTCTGGAAGTCATAAAGAAGAAACTGCGTGGGAGATAGGAACAGAGAAGCGGCTTCATACAATTTGGTTTAGACAGGAGAGCCTAAGGCATGGTCTGTAGTCCGGTACTTTGTGTGATGGTTTCGTCCGTATGAACGGCAGTGATGAATTTTGGTATCCCCATCAGCGGGTCCTTCAGTGTAAGTCCCCCTTTAGCCGTGCATAACATCAGCAACACTGCTAATGTTGTTTTCTGAAATGTTCAGTCATATTTGTTGCTTTGCTGCTGACATAAAAATACTCCTTTTCAATAAGAATGGTCACAGACTAAATTCTTATCAAAATGGAGTTATTTTTATTAAAGACACAAATTAATTTATGCTATTATTTGTTTTGATGGTTTTGCCCCTCTTTTTTATATTCATATTCTTTTTTTATGTCTGCCCCTCTATATCTGAGAAAATCCAAAGCGTCTCCCTGCATTGCTCTGTATAGATTTTGAATTTCAGGATACGTAACTTCATCCAGGAACCATCTGTCTTTTGATAGATAAACTCCGGTGTATGATCCATATCCATTTGTTTTTTCACAAATGTAAGATTGCAGAATTTTTCAAATTCCCTTCGGAATTCGTTTGTAACAATCTGCTCGGCATAAAGTGTCAATGCCTTACTGAATACATCACCTGCTTCTTCAAGCATTTCTGCAAAATAAGGAGGTATAAATATGTGTCGTACAGTATCATTTCCCAGATCAACAAAATAGACGCCTTTAAATATTGGTGATAATACGGCAAGAAAGGCATCGGCATCCTGTTTTTCAAGCACCATTTTTTCTAATTTTTGATCAAGTGCGCGGATTTGACGTTCCTTTCCATTCGATTGATAATACCGCTGCTTATCAAGGTTCATGGATTCTTCAGCCATGTTGACCATAGTTTTAATATCCATGCTGTTGTCCCGCCATTCGATACCAATGGAAATTTCATAGCCTTGTTCCTTAAGATCTTTACGGGCAAGTTCGCTTTTATGATATACCTCTTGTTCCTTTTGATCCCGGCAGAAGACCACGAATTCATCGCCGCCGATACGGTAGACGTTCTCTGGAGAAAAGACACGCCTCAGCACCTCTACTACTGTTCTCAGCATATTATCTCCTGCCTGGTGCCCAAGATGGTTATTGATCTCATGAAGGCCATTCGCATCTATATAGATACAGGCCAGAGAACTGTTCTGTTCATTAGAAAGATTGTCCATTGCTGTGTGGAAACTGTTTCGGTTTAGTGTACCAGTCAGGGGATCATAGTTTGCAATGGTCTTTAATTCCTTATTTACGGCGGCAGTCTTCTTAAAGCTGGAAGCGATCCAATAGACAATAATCCCAGTGAGCATAAGGAAGACCACGATGCATGCATTGAATACGGGACTCTTTATGATGGAGGAGTATAGAACTGACTGTGTCATCGCAGCTAACTCTTCCTCCCGTACACCAGCCAGAAGT
Organism: Clostridium sp. AF19-22AC; assembly: GCF_003479085.1. NCBI lineage: Bacteria > Bacillati > Bacillota > Clostridia > Eubacteriales > Clostridiaceae > Clostridium > Clostridium sp. AF19-22AC. The sequence goes on from NZ_QUGN01000015.1 coordinate 98,718, forward strand.
ACCCATCCTTCTGATGGGATGGGGGCATACGCCAAATAACATATGCCGTTATCCCAGTAATAGTTTCCGGTCCCGGTTTCACCTTTAAGCCCTTTCTGTTCCAATTCAAAAACAGAACGGGCAACGGGATCTTCCTTTGTATTTAAAAGTTTTCCGGCATTGTACTGCTCATCCACCCACTCTATATGGCTCTGATTGCTTACTGCAATATCGGTTCCTTCTTCATTGATGATATAAGATTCACCTGTTCCCATAAACTGTATATCTTGGATCAAAGAACAAAAATAGTAACCATCCTTTTCAATGCTCAGTACACCTGTAACTTTACCATCTTGGACAACCGGTGCAGAGTAACAGATCACATATTCATTATTTTCATTAAAATATGGTCCATAGACACTGATCTCGTCTGAAAATGCTTTTACAATATCTGCCCGTTCTCTTATATCCGATTGTCGTCCATCGGAGGCAGTTACATTTTCATCTGTAACATAAACCATGCGTATTATGTATGGATTGGAATCAACTGCTGGAAAAGTGATTGCTTTGTCAACACGATAAGACATTGAAAAAGATTCCGCCATGTCTGCTGCGTCTTTTTTCCCTGCCTGCAGTTCATACTCTATCGTTGTCACACCCTGTTCTACCATTGAACAAAAAAGATGCAGTGTATTATCGATCAGCATATCCTGTACATTTTGCGAAATAACAATATAAGCCGCAAAAACCAACATAGCAAGTGCCGCAAAGAACACAATACCAATCCTGATTCCCAGTCGGGCAGGTTTTGCCTTTTCCTCTTGTTCTGTACTTCCCATTATATATCCACCCCTCAATTACTAAGTTTTGGGTTAATTATGACAGATCATAATTGTAGCCCATGTTTATTTCCGCTTACAAAGATAAGACTTTGACAATTTTCTATACTAATAACTACAAGAATGAAATATATAACAAATTCCTATAGGAATATCAGGATAATAATAATTTCTTGAGTTTATGTGATTTTATCCAAAGTACATGGGATTTGCCAGTCTGTAAGAAACAGCTTTTAGAAATTGTCTAAAATATGAGATTTATCATACTCTTTTGGTGTTGAAACGATCTGTTAAACAAAAACTTATCAAACGAATAAGAAGACTCTCTCTTATGATGATTTTACCCCAAACTTAATACAGATTTTTGATGATCTTTTCATATGATCACAAAGCCTTATCTTTCCAGACTTATGGTGTTTTCCCTCCCGGCTGATACCGCCAAACAATCACATTTTATGCCTTGCCAGTCCACACCGCTCGAGATACGCAGTCCTGTTTTCAATACTTGCTCTCAGTATATCGCCCTCAAATACCCATATGGGCCGGTTCATGACTTGCTGTATGCTTTTCTTCACATTGGATCTCTGGACGTTCTGAGTCACAAATAACTGGCACAGCATCATTTTTGCGCTCCGGCTCTTTTCCACCTTAAAAAGCGATCTTTGTTGTCCCGTTCTTTTTCTGACATATCTTATATGCAGGCTTTCGTAAGAAAGGGCTCTGAAATAACTTACTAAAATAATATCACAAATAAGACTCTTTTGCACTAGGTTGTGTCTGCTCGGTCCATAAATTTCTCGATTTTTCATGCTATTTTAAAGCAAACTTCAAACAGTTTTTTTTCAGTAATGAAAAAAGTGGGAAATAACAAGGAAATAACTGGGAAGAAGTAGTGAGATATACGTGATATCATAATGAGATTGCAGGGAGGCAGTGACGAAAAAACACATAAATTGCCGTATAGCGGAAAGATGTATGGAAATATTTTCCTATACAGTCAATTCTCAATAGACCCTGTAAGGGTTATAATTTTTTTGGATGACAGTTAGGAGAGATAAACATGCAGGAAGAATTTCAGCAGATTGCTGATATGATCAAGCAGCAGAGGGAAGCACAGGGGATTACCCAGGAGCAACTGGCTGAAAGGGCAGGGATATCAGTCTCGCATCTTAGTAAGATAGAAGCGAAAATAAGAAATACAGGTATGCAGACCTACTTAAAATTGATGAAAGCCCTGGAAATACCAGAAGAGCAGCAGTTTCCGCACCCATATGCCAATGCAGAAGAAAATGTACAACAGGAAAAACTATGGGAGCTTATGCAGGACTGCAGTGAGAAAGAGTTTAAAATTTTACTGCGATCTCTGGAAGTCATAAAGAAGAAACTGCGTGGGAAATAGGAGCAGAGGAACTGCTTCGGCTAATCTGGAGCAGGCAGTAAAAGGATCCCCAAGACTTAGGCCTGTCGTCCGGCACCTTGAAAACTGCATACCAACATGCAGGGTACATTCCCGCTTGGAGTAGCGTACCAGAAGAAGCCGCCAGGAAAGGCACACGGCCGGGAAAAAAATCCCATACCGCAGGCCCGAGCGCCCCCTTCATTCTGAACAGGCTTTTTGGCATAAGCCCCGCGCCAAGATCCCAGGCGGAAGATAATGATACTCCGTAAGGTCCAGGAAAAGGATAGACAAACCTCAGGTTGTAATCAGCAAGACTTTTGGCGCGTTTGTGACGGCACCCAGCCAGGTGCCGGCCCTGTGTGTTTCCCTCAAAATGTGCCGGGGAAAGGGAAATATACGGCACAAAATATTGATATTAATGTATATGCAAAAATATAAACCCGAAGTGTGATGTTGATATCAGATATATGCGGCTGGGCATGACTGGCCGTATGCATGTGGTATCAATTACTTCGAAAAGGAATAAGAGGTCTTGTAATGTATAAAAAGCAATGTTTGATACAGGCTCATAAGGAAATTGAGGATATTTTTCGAAAATACCTGCCTGAGTGTGGCATGTCTGTCAGGGAGGAACAATTAAATATCAGCCATAGGATGCTGGATGCCTTGGCCTCAAACAACATTGCGCTTTGTGATGCGGGTGTGGGGATTGGAAAAACTTATGCTTATCTGACAGCTTGTGCTATATGGAAGAAATACAGTGGGTTTACAACGGGTTACTGTTCCGGAGAACTGCCGGTCGTGATATCTACTTCCAGCATAGCCCTGCAGAAAGCAATCATGGAGGAGTATATTCCATTTCTGTCTGATCTCCTTCTAAGGTATGGAATTTTAAACCATCCTCTGCAGGCAGTAATAAGAAAAGGAAAAGAGCACTTTGTCTGCGACAGCCGCCTGGAAACGCGCCTGCATGCAGTGGAGGATAAAAACAAAAATGAGGCACAGAAAAGGGCATTATTGGAACTTCATAAGGTTTATGATATGGACATGGTGCATGGCATCAGCGGATTTGACCGCAGGCAGGTATGTGTTCCGAAACATTGTCCAAGGGAGTGCCTATTGTGGGAAAGCTGCCGATATCAAAACTATTTAAGAAGGGCTGTCAGCCCAGAAGTGTTCATACAGATCTGTAACCATAATTATCTTTTAGCGGATGCCATCCATAGGCAGCAAATGTACAAACCTCTTTTAAAACCATATCAGGCACTGATCATCGATGAAGCCCATAAACTTCCGGAAGCAGCCAGACAGATGTATGGAATGCAGATGGGGAGAACAGATATGGCGGACTTATGCAGGACATTAGAGAATGAGCAGTATACTCAATTAGCAAGGAAGCTGCGAGAGGCATTTCAATTACTGTTAGAAAGCGTCTCTGAACCTAAAATGAAAGAGGACTGCGCACAATTAGCGTTTATACTAAGTGCCCAGAGAAGAAAAGCACTAACATATGTGATACGGTGGCTAGAACGGATCCAGGCGACTGTGGGAATGACGGTTCCCCGCTGGATCAGCAATAGACTGGAGCATGGGAAGGAACTTCTGCACTTATTCTTAAAAGGCGACAGCAGATATATCCTTTATTTGGAATATGAATTATCAGAATATCCGATTTTTTGTGCCGGTATTCGAGAAAATGGAAAGCTGCTGCGGGAACAGATCTGGGATCAGGGAGTTCCGGCTGTCCTGACCTCCGGGACTTTAATGGCAGGCGATGGCTTTGAACGCACCCGACAGATTACCGGGCTGTCTGGCATGAACCGAGTAATGGAATGTGTTGCAAAATCCCCGTTTTGTTACAAAGAAAACTGTCTGCTCTATTTTCCTGATATAAAGAGATATTATCTTTCCGAAAGCGAAAAAGAAGTGAAACTACTGGCAGAACAGATTTTCCAATTAATATGTGCAACTCATGGGCATACCCTTGTACTGTTCACTTCATATTCCCTTATGGGGAATATTTACCGGGAACTGAGGGGACGGGTGCGATATCCTTTGCTGAAAGTGTGGAAAAATTCACAAAATGTGATCACGGAATTTAAAGAGAAGCGCAATAGTGTTCTTTTTGCGGCCGGTTCCTGTTGGGAAGGGGTGGATTTCCCCGGTGATTCTGTGTCCTCTTTGATCATTGTAAAATTACCGTTTTCTGTACCCAATCCGATCAGCGAGGCAGAACGGGAAGAGTACCCATCCCTTCACGATTATATACGTAAGATTGTTGTTCCGGATATGCAGAGAAAACTAAGACAAGGATTCGGACGTGCTATCAGGACTGAGACGGATACTTGTGTGGTGTCCATCTTAGATCCAAGGGCATCCATGAAAGGACGGTATCATCAGGATGTGCTTGACGCCCTTCCAGAATGTGCAGTTACGCATAGGATGATGGATGTAGAGAACTTTATCCGAAAGAGGAAAGGAATCCTCTATTATTTATGAGCCTCTGATGCTGTTGCTTCTGCTTAAAAAATAAACTTTATAAAGTACAAAGTTTGTTGGTAATTCTAACGGCCGTTTCAACGTTTTGGTGGTATTGGTGAATAGATATGTTGGCATGAGTTGGGTATACTGTGTATGACGTTAGAGGAAAGGAGAGAAAGCAGATGGGAAAGTATAGGGTGGTCATGGAAAAGGAAGGTACTCAAAAATATTACTTTATCCGAAATATGGAAACCTTGGAATTAGAACTGCTTCCATCCAAATATCTGGCACATAAGATAAAATCCAATCGGTCACCAAATACCGTCCGAAGAACAGCATTTGCCATCAGCTATTATTTGGAATACATGGATGAAAAACAGATAGAACTGGAAGAAGTGTATGATATGAATTATGAGGCACAATATGATTACTTTCTGGGTTTTCTAAGCTGGCTTAAATATGGAAATCACAAGGATACGGCTAAAAAGCGTCCAAACAATGGAACCTGTAACGCATACCTAAAGGATGTGTTCAGGTTCTATCTTTTTTTAGAAATGACAAATATACAATCAGGGCAGCTTTCTGTTTTATCTAGTAACCAGATTACGATGCAAAATGCAGCAGGCATAAAACGGACATTACGTTTCAAATCCTTTAAAGGATATCTGAAAGAGGAAGAACGCAATGTGAAAGCAGCAGAGAAAACAGAGATTATGACCATTTTAGATGCCTGTACAAACTGCCGGGATCAGCTGTTAATTTTACTGACAGCAGAGCTTGGATACCGGATAGGAGAAATCTTAGGGATTAATTATGCAAGGGATATCGACTATGCCAATCATCAGATCCGGGTAGATTTCCGAGATGATAATGAGAATGATGCCAGAGCGAAGAATGCAGAGGAAAGAGATGGAAAAATCAGCGATGAAACTTTTGAATTCCTGCTGTACTATCTTTCAGAGTATTGGGATTTGATTCAGCATCAGGACTTCCTTTTTATTAACATCAAAGGGGAAACACGGGGAAAACCTATGAAGGTAGACAGTGTCTATGATATGTTTGACCGCATGGAGAGAAAGACACAAGTCAAAATCACTCCACATATGCTTCGCAGGTACTTTGCAAATACCAGATGGGATGCAGGATGGCCGCTGGAATTAATCAGCAGGGCGCTCGGACATAAGCATTTGGATACGACCACACGTTATCTGAAAATCATAGATGACAGAATGCAGGAAGCGAGTAAAGAATTTTACAGTCGGCATTCTAGCATTTATGGAATACAGGATATGCTGAAGGGGAGGTGAGTGACAGATGCCCGCCTATCAAATACAGCGGGTGGAGCCGCAGAAATTATCTCAGGAAGAGTGGCAGGAGGCAGAAAGTCGGATTGCCGAAGAAATCAATTCTTGTACCAAAGTCGGAAGTACATATCGAAATAAAATGATAAAATTTTTGGCGAAGAATAAAATATGGGATCTAGCGGACATTGACTATGAAGTTCGATGCAAATATGAGGAATCTTTGAAGGAAGATATAGGCAATAATGCACGCTGTAATTATATGTTAGGTTTTGACAGAATCAAGCTGCATTTTATAGATAGTCAGGCCCGGACATTAAGTGGAAGGCAGAATAGGCGGCGATACCAGAATCAACAGCTGTTTCTCCCGTATCATCCAGATCCAGATATTGCAGGAAAATTCTTGAAAAGCAGAAATAAGGAAAAACTGTTATGGGATTTCAAGAGAGAAACATCTGAAATTCTAAAAAAACAAATTTTTAAGATCCTTCATGAAATACTTCAGGGAAATGATTGCATGAATATCATAAACCAGAAACTAAATGCGTTAAAAGCCCTATACGATTTTTGCGTGGAACAGGAAATAACAGACCTTGAATATATAGAGGCCAAGCAGATAGAAGCATTTGACAGACACTGTAAAATGGCTGAGAAGAAAGTGGGAAATATTCTAGATATCAGTAGAAGAATCATTTTCTTAGACTCTGTACAGATCAACTGGAAGGCGAATGTTTGGTATATGGAACGATTCCATTTTGAAAGTACAAGGGTAAATCCAGCTGCCCCGGTAAAAGCTATCTCTTTTCTGAAAGTAACCCAAAAAAGAAACAGGGAACTTCTGCAGCAGTATATGAAATATTGTCTTGGAACGACAAATTTAACAATCAACAATATACGTGCAGAATTTGATATGGTCCGAAGTTTTTTAGAAAAAATGCAGGAATATACGCAAGAGGATATCTGCGTGGCAGAAAAGGTTCATATAGAAAGATATTTTCACTATTTGGAAAAAAGTGAGATTCAGCCGGCTACCTATAATAAAAAAATTATTAGTATTTTACATTTTTTTGATTATTTGAAAGTTCGGGGTTACATAGAGAAAATACCATTCCAAGAACAGTATTATTTGAAAAAGGTTGTACTTAAACACCACGACAGAAGCGTAGTACGTCAGGTATATATGGAAATTATGCAGAAACTTAACTGTTTCCCAGAAGATTTGCGGCTGATGTTTTTACATCAGTGGGCAATAGGACTCCGGGCAAGTGAGGTGTGTACTTTGAAAGGGGATGCCTACTATATACAGGGGAGGGATGCATGGATTCAGGTATATCAGATAAAAATGAAGAACTATAAACGAATCCCGATTCCGATGATCTTGTATAAACTCATGAAAGTATATCTTGATAAATATGAAATTGCACCAGATGAGTATATTTTTAAAAATGCAAAAGGTGGGGCTTATCTATATACAACATATAAAAGCCGAATGCTGAAGTATTGCAAAGAGAGCAATATTGCGAACGGGGAGTATATGTTTCAATCACATGATTATAGGCATACATTGGCAACCTTCTTTTATGATCAGGGAATATCCATACAAGGAATCCGGGATTATCTTGGGCATACCTATGAAGAGATGACGGAACAATATATAGATTTTATGCCAAAAAAAGTCAGAAAAGCCAATGAAGCGTATTTTAGCAAAAAGGAAAACAGCCTTGCAAGTGGGATTGAGAAAAGGAGCAGAAATGGAAAATAAATTATATTTTCGAGATTTTCCATGTTATGATAGTGCATCGGAAAAATGCAGAAACAGGATAGGGAAAAACCCATCTTATAATTTGGAATTGCTTTCCGAACCACGTATGAGAGATGAGGCGAAAGCATTTATAGAATATCGGAGCAGGAGTCTGTCTTTAGAGACAATGTATAAAAATCGGCGCTTTTATAATAGTATATGCAAATTTATAAGGGAAAAAGGGAAAGGCATTTGTAGCTTTCAGGAAATGGAACTGGATATATGGGTGAAAAAGTTCAGGGGCTGGATGTTGAAAAATGGTCTTAAGCTGACAGAGGAAAGTCATAATCAAAGCGGTAATACGTCATATGGAAAAGCAAAGATGATCCTATATTTTGAGAATCTTCTGAAATATAGCAGGAAGGATGATACCCGGGAGGAGACCGAAAAGGATATATGGGAATTAGATAAACTGGGGATAGAAATACAGAAGAATCCAATTGTAAATTTTAAAACATTGAATTTCACAAAAATATATCAGTTAGACATACGGGAAGAAGTTAAAAAAGCGGTGTATCTGCATCTGCGCTCCGAGGCAGTGGCAAGTGTTATTATGGAACTTACAGCAGTGCGCAGATTATCAGGATTTTTGAAAGAAAGATATCCGCAAATAATAACTTGTGAGGAACTGACCAGAGAAATATTTGAAGAATATTTGACTTTCCTGAAAACAGAGACACCTTCTACTACCCACTTACATACGGATTTAAATAGGTTAAGGGCAGTTTTAGAAACTATAGGAAAGATATATCAGTATTCTCAGCTGGATGGGATGATCTTGACAAGAGATATTCCACCAACATCGAAAGCAGAATTTAGGACCTATTCTGATGCAGAAATGAGAAGAATCAATGCCTGCATCACAAAGCAGCAGGTGCAGATTGCAAGAATTATGCTCATCCATCAGATGTTGGGAACCAGAATATCGGATACATTAACATTGTCAATAGACTGCCTATATGAGAAAAATGGGGAGACAATCATCAGGATTAAGCAGATGAAAACACATGTATTCGAAAAACCGGTCAGTAAGGAGTTGGCAATGCTGATTCAGGCAGCGATAGATGAGACCAGAAAAAAATATGGTGAAACAAAATATATATTTGTAAACGAGAAAGACATTGCGCGTCCCATGCAGTATAAAACAATCAGGTATAAAGTGGTGAAAATGATACAGGATGAGGATCTACGTGATGATAATGGAATCCAGTTTGGGTTTGGAAGCCATATGTACCGGCATTATTATGGAGTAAAGTTGACCGAGATGCATCTGGATGATTGGACGATAGCTAAGCTCCTTGGACATAGCAGTGTTCGGAATGTGCAGTATTACCGCAAAATGAGCAACCAGCTGCTTGCGGATGAGACAAGAGCCGTCAGGAACCTTTTATCGGAAATGATAGCAGAGAATTTAGATGGATGGGGTGAAGAATATGAGCAAATACGACAAGATGATAGCATTAAATAAAAAGGCAAGTGATGAAAAGGTTAGCACTGCCCAAAAAGCTATTCATAAAATGCTTAATGAAGGGGAAAGGGTAACCGTCCCAAAACTGATGCAAAAAACAGGGTTGTCCAGAGGATTCTTTTATAAAAACATGACTGTACGGCGCGAGGTAGACAGAGCGATGGAGCAGCAGGCAGGAATGGTAGATCCGAAGAGGTATATTGGGGATATGGCACTTAGGAGCCGGATCGGATTGCTGGAGCAGGAAAAAAGGGAACTGCAGCGGACAGTGGCAGAGCTGGAGAAAGATAAGAAACGATTGGAAAAAGCGTTGAACCGGAAAGATTTGGATTTGCTGAAGAATTTTTGAGAGTGAAAACAATCTGGAACTGGCAGGGCATGCGGGAGGCATGCCTGTTGGTTGTGGTGGAGATAGAATAAAGGCATTCATGGTATAGTATTGCTTAATGTTACATTCGGGGATACAATGATTGTAAAAATCAAAGAGGTGACAAAATATTGGATGACAGAGTAAATGCTATAGAAAACAAAATTGATGATTGGATGTATGAAAACCTAAATCCTGATATTCCACGATATAAATATATTTATCATTGTAACTTAGCATACATAGACATTATGGTTGAAAGTAAAATGCTTTTTAGTCCATTTGAACGGCATTATCTTTTTTCTTTGAATTACAATACCCATATTGCGTATATGAAATTAAACGAAGAGGATGAATTTGACTATATATTTGATCATAATGTATATTTACAGGCATTTGACATGATTTTGTTAGGAATGGAATACTCTATGCTATGCGATGTATTTCCCTTGTTACATTCTGATGAAGCAGTTATGTCAATAAAAGATAATGATATATATTTTGATTTTGAGGAAATGCCCAAAAGGCATTATAAATTTATCAATGATTTTAGTATGAGAAAACTATTGAGTTATACATTGCAGATGGCTAATGGGAGATGCGAGAAGAAAAGTTATGATGATGAAGAAATCGCCATGAAACTGGCTGACCTATATATGCATTTTTGGAATGAAAATATGTTGCCTAGTGATTATGAACCTTATACGGGAATGGATTGGGGTGGTATTAGTTTTTTCTTGATTCTAGCAGCCATGCGAAGATTTAACAAACTATACAAGAAAGATTTTGATATTGTGTCTTTGGATTCTCAGAAGATGATGATACTTATGTCGCCAAATGGAGTTCGGAAGATGAGAACATTTGTACCTTCAGAAGATGATGATATGTATGAATTGGCATTAAAAGATCATGTATATCAACCAAAGGGAAAAGGCTTATTTCCTAAAGCCAATATAACAGATGCACCATTAATCAGAACAAAAGACGGTTATATTTTTGCTAATTCATTAGTGGTTCTATTTAATGATTCTTTAGAAACACAATTTTTGAATTATTTGCGAAGATGTGATAATCCAAGATATCTGAGAATAAAAGATAAAATAAAAGAGCGAGTTATACCGCTAATTCAAGAGATGGTAAAATATAAATTCTCAAATATACAGTCTATTGTTAATTTTAATGTTAGGATGCTAACCCATAAAAAGAATAAAAGGGAATGCGATTTGCTTTTGGTTGACAATACTGGGGTTGCACTATATTTAGAAATAAAACACTTTTATAATCCGCAGTCTTATGGAGAAATAAAAGTACTTGATAAAGAATTAAAAAAAGCGTTAAATAAAATGCCTGATCAACTGGAAGCAATTAAAGTGAATTGGGAGATGTTAAAGAAACAACACGGTATTTTATGGGATTTAAAAGAATTATATGGTGTCATTGTTTCACATCGTTATACTGGTTATAACGTAGATGTTCGACCAGAAACGCCAATTGTTAATTATTCTGATTTGTTTGAGAGTATTGCAGAATCCAGTTGTCTTAAAGAAATTTATCTAGGGTGCAGAGAAATTGATGAATTATATCCTAAAATCACTTTTATACAAAAAGAAATTCCAATAGATTTTGCCGGATATACATTTCACTTGTATGGAGAGGCCTTAGATCCAGTATGCGAGATTATTGTTGGTCAATCTTACAAAAAACAAATTTATAGAAGCTTAACATCAACATCGCCAACATCTTACAAAAATGTACAAGAATTAGCCCGTGCATATGTAGATGAAATAGAAAAAAACAAATGAAAAATAATTATCAGATAAATAATTAAAAGTGTTGAAGAGGGAGTAAGCCGTTCGACGATATATACAGAACGATTGTTTGTATACCGCTGGGTTCAGCATTTTCGGGTAACAGAGTGTCTCTATATTTTATCTATATAAATGATGGACCACATCTTTTTGGTAGAGGGACAGGAAATATTGAAATGTTTATAAGCTAACAAAGATTTCTTGAGATATGGCGGGATGGATTAAAAGTACTGGATAGTGGACTTTTGATTCATCCTGCTTTTATCTTCTGAGGCTCTATAGTTTACACACAATACACCCGTTTGTATCTCGTTAAGCCCAGTGTTTTCAAGGCATACCAGAGGGGTACCCCATTTTATCGATGAACCAACCACCGGGCTTGATCCCCTGATGCGGGAGGCGTTTCTGGAACTGATTCGTGAAGAGAAGCAAAAAGGCCATACTATTTTTATGTCCAGCCATATTTTTGAGGAGATTGAATCCGTATGCGACAGAGTTGCAATGATAAAGGACGGACATCTCATTGCGACCACCTCATTATATGATTTACGCCATCCGGCCATGAAAGATTTTATCATAGAATTTGAGCAAATACCGCAGAAACAGCAGTTTATCGAAACGGCTCCGTTTTCAGCCGTTGGCACAGATGCAAATGCCTGCACCGTTCAATGTCATGTTGAACAATTGGACACTTTATTCAATATGCTCAAAAACTACCAGATTATCAATTTACAGGAAATTCACCTCTCACTGCAGCAGCAGTTTATGAGAGCATACAAGGAGGGACTGACTCAAAATGGAAACAAATAAAAAAACAGCTCGATTCTTTTCAAAGCCCTTAATGGGGCAGACCATCAAGGCCAACTGGGGATTATGCGTCGCCATCCTGCTTATCATGATACTTCTCGGGAATGTCATGAACTATGCTATGAGCATGATGGCAACAGAAAAATCCGATGTCGATGTCACAGAATATCAGGAAAACTTTTATACTTACCTCGGAGCGCTGGCAGCCTATGACACAATGACGCAGCAGGAGCTGTCTTACGATGATTTTATAAGCGGTGACAATGAAACTGCATATGAGACGGCTTTTGAGATGCTGAATGCACAGGCTGACATGGATCTCAGCACGAAAGGTTTTCAGAAAGCCATTGATGGACTGTCACAGTCTGATATCAGCCTTGAAAAATATGTGAAGCAATTTGAATATGTATATGCCTTAAATCAAACGAATGGCGTGTTTGATAAGGAAGAACTGACGATTTCAGAAATGCTTACCGTCACACTCGACATGATGGGTGTTTCTTCGGATATGGTTGAAAAAATGAGCGAAATGAACCCGGCATCCATGATGAATCAGATGTATTACACGGCTATGGGCCTGCTTCCAATTTTTATTCTTATCGTTATTCTGGCTAACTCCCTGATTTCAAGTCAGGTCGACCGCGGCTCTATGGCCTATGTCCTGTCTACACCGACCAAACGCTCGGCAGTAGCCATCACACAAATGGTATTTATGATTATTGTACCGCTTTTGATAATCGCCATTGTATGTGCAACAAGAATAGGAACCACATACTTATTCTACGACGAAGTAAATGTACCTGGAATTCTTGCCCTGTTCGGCGGAATGTATATTCTGGTTGAAGCAGTATGCGGACTGTGTTATATGGGAAGCTGCATCTTCTCCCAGAGCAGGAAGTCAATGGCCTTTGGCGGCGGCCTTGCCGTCTGGTTCTTCCTTGCATCTATGATCGGCCTGTTTGGTTCCGAAAACATGGTCAATACCGGCATGGGTGTCGAAGAACTCCGCATATTTAATAAACTGACTCTGGTCGGCCTGTATGACGTGGATGCCCTGTCAACCGTCGGAACCGGCAGCGTGGATACAGCCTTTGTATGGAAGCTTTTGATTTTACTTGCTGTCGCAATTGTCACTTATGCAATTGGAGCAGTCAGATTTTCAAAGAAGGATTTACCGCTGTAAGAGAGCATGGTATCCCCATAATCTCGTGTGACTCATCCGCATGTTTCCGACCAGCAAGGTCACGAAACATGTGGATTATTTATTTTAATAACATTTCTCTAATTTCCAAACATTTCTGCGAATTTCTAAACTGCATCTTTTCCATATCTCGGTTATAGTAAGTTCATAACATATCTGATTACAGACACGAACAAAGGAAACGGAGGATTTATTTATCATGGCAAAGAAAGAAAAACTTACGCAGAGTGAGATTGACGGTGTACAGTACCGGCGGGCAAAGCTCTGGCAGATTATTTTAGTTGCATGCAATGCATTTATCGGAATGAGCATGTACTCACTCATCGGGCTGGCAAGCTACACGGCAAGTATCGGCTTCGGCATCAGCACTGCTGTTGTGGGCGTTATCCTGACATGGACACGTATCCTTGACGGAATAACCGACCCGCTCCTTGCATTTATCTATGACAAAGTCAACACACGGTTTGGCAAAATAAGGATTCTAATAATAATTGGTTTTGTTATTGAAGCGCTTGCCCTAATGACCATGTACAACTGGGGCGCCGGAAAAGGCCTTGGAATTGTCGCGTTTACCCTGTGCTACATTGTATACATCATTGGCTACACAATTGCCAATATGACTGCACTCACCATCAACCCCTTAATCAGCAATGACCCGAAACAGCGCCCCACGGTCAGTGTCTGGTCAACGGCATTGAATTACCTTCTTCCAATGGTACTGAGTATTGTGTTAAACGTGGTCCTTCTCCCGAAGTTCGGCGGTACATATAATCTCGGGTTTTTAGCAAGTGCCTGTAAGCTTTGCCTGGCAGTTGCCGCAGTCGGTGTCGTTCTCGTATGCATCGGTGTTTCTGAATATGATAAACCGGAAAACTTTACCGGCCTCATGAAGAAAAAAGAGAGCCTTAAGCTCAAAGACATGATTGAAATCCTGAAAAATAACCGTCCGCTGCAGTGCTACATCATATCTTCGGCTTCTGACAAGATTGCCCAGCAGACAACTTCTCAGGCAATCATAACAACTATGCTGAACGGAATTATTATCGGAAATATGGGGCTTGCAACAATACTCAGTGTAATCGGGATGCTTCCTTCCCTTCTTTTTGCCGTCGTAGGGGCCAGATATGCAGGAAAACACGGCAGCCAGATTACCATCGTAAGCTGGACCCGGATTTGTATCGTGATCAGTGTGGTCATGTGGGGATTCTTCATTGTGATTGACCCGAAAAAAATCGCCGACATGGGTATTTTCATGATCCTCTATGTAATCCTGACTCTGGCAAAAAATGGTGCGAATATGTGTGTTACAACAGCGGGTACCTCATTTATGTCAGATATTATCGATTACGAAATGGACCGGAGCGGACGCTACGTTCCTGCGGTTGTCACAGGTATTTACAGCTTCATTGACAAAATTGTTTCTTCATTCTCTGCTGTCATTGCAACAGGCTGTGTTGCCCTGATTGGGTATACCTCCACTATGCCCCAGCCCGGAGATGCTTCAACACCACAGATTTTCTGGGTGACCACAATCATCATGTTCGGCCTGCCGATCCTTGGATGGATATTCACCCTGATTGCTATGAAATTCTGCCATTTAACGAAAGCAGATATGGTAGATATTCAAAAACGAATTACCGAAAAAAAGGCAGCCATCAAAGGTGAGTAGGAAAAACGGGAAGCCCCTCAAAGCTTCCCGTTTTTCCTGCGGTATTCACTCGGTGAAATGCCGACATGTCTTGTAAAACAAGTGTAGAAATAACTGCGGTTACTAAAGGAAAGGTTATCGCTGATCGTCTGGATACTGTCATTCGTTCCTGCCAGAAGCAGTTTTGCCTGTTCCAGCCGGTTCTGCAATATATAGTCATTCACACTGCATCCCATTTCCTTTTTAAATTTGTGGGAGAAATAATATTCTGAGTATCCTGTGTTGTGGGCGAGAACCTTTATGGAAAGAGGCTCTGTCAGATGGTTCTTGATATATTCACAGGCATTCTGGATCAGACCGGAGACAGATTCCTGTTCTTTCGCCTCACGCACCCGTGCCACAAAATCCTCCAGCATTTCCGAGCATAGATTTGTAGTGTCGGTTAAGGACTTACATTCCTCAATCCTTTTTGCATAGTAGTCATTTAAGTCATAAGCAATTGTGGGGGAAAGGCCGCCCTCTATGCATGCACGGGAACATAGAGTAAGCAAAACAAGACTGTTGTTCTTATGTGAGCGTATGGGATCCCCAAACTCTGCTTTGACTCCATAACTCAGCGACGAGGACTGTTGAAGGGCCTCCTTATAATGGGGGTCCCCTTCCGAAATCATTTTCAGAAGCTTCTGCTCATTCACCCAGATTCCTGTATGCGTGGAAGTGTCCGTGCGGACTGCAGTATCTTTATCTGATGCATAAGGATTAAGATACCTCACATCACCAGAAACAACTTTCTCATGGTTCAGGCAATAATGAAGCATGACCGCATACTGTGTTACGATATTGTTCGGGATGGACGGGATCTCTTCAAATGTTTTAAAAATAGTAAAACGCAGCTTTGCAGAGAGTTCATATGAATCGAGTCTTTTACGGATTTTCATATGCGAATCCCTGCCACTTAAAACCGGTCCGATAAAATAACATCTGTGAAGCTGCATATCCCTGAACTCGAATCCGGCAATCCATATCAGGTTATAGCCTGCCTCCAATATGACCGGCGACTGATTCCCATCACTGATGTGCTTCTGGATTAATTTGTGAAAACCAATGTAGGAAAAAAAGTCCCCCGAAAACAACTCCTTTGTCCAGTTAGAACTCAGGAGGTTCATGGACGAATCATATTCCCAGTGATATAAAGGGTAACTGCAATTAATCAATTCCTGAAAAAAGGATAGTTTTTGTTCCGTAGTCATAATTTGTCACCTTATATGTAATCAGTCTGTTTTTCAACTTTTATCATGATTATAATCAATTATGTTGAATAAATCAACAGATGTCTAAAAACATAAGCATATTATGGAGGTTCTTAAGATATGAATGAGCAGGTATTAAAAAGTCAGGAGCTGTTTCAGAATAAATCAGTATGGAAGGCAGTCTTTTCCCTGGCTGTGCCTTCCTGTATCACCATACTCATTATGGTATTTTACAACATGGCGGATATGTTTTTTATCGGACAGCTGGAAGATGCAGCCCAGGTGGCAGCGGTATCCGTAGTTGGGCCGGTATTTTCACTTGTAATGGCCGTGGCAACGATGATTGGCGTAGGCGGCTGTTCTGTCATTGCAGGTGCTTCCGGGGAAGGAGACATAGAAAAAGCAAAAATATGTTCAAGTGTATGTTGTCTGGCAACATTAATATTCGGTATAATCTGTCTGGCCGGAATTGCGGCAGGTGCAAAGCCTTTGCTGCATTTTCTTGGGGCAGGTGAAGAAATCATACCCTATGCAGAAACGTATATGAAGACCCTTACATTTGGTGTGCCATTTATGCTCTTTTCGACTGCTATGGCATGTATCCTCCGGGCAGACGGTGCGATTAAGGAAGGACTGCTTGGAAACATGGCGGGAACGGTACTGAATATTATTCTGGATCCCATACTTATTCTTGGGTTCCATATGGGTGTAAGCGGGGCGGCAGCCGCGACTGTAACCGGGAATTTGGTCAGCAGCATATTTTATATTTATTATATTATAAAAAAGGCAGATGTCTTAACCATTTCACCTATTTACGCCCGCAAAAATCCCAAAGTCATTTTTCATATTATGGCCGTGGGCCTTCCGAATGGGATCAGCGGACTGTTGTCCGGATTTGCCTCCACATTTGCCAACCAGCTCCTTGCCGGTTATGGAACCAATGCCATTGCTGCTATGGCGGCAGCGGGTAAAGCGACCATGATCATCGGCATGATCCAGATGGGAATCTGCATGGGTGTACAGCCACTGATGGCTTACAACTACGGATCAAACAATCTGGCCCGGTTAAAAGAAATCCTGCAAAAGGTGGGGCTACTTACATTTTTACTCGGCCTGTTTGCAGCTGCTGCAAGCTTTCTTGCCAGACATGAACTGATTGGACTGTTTCTAAAGAACACAGATGCAATAGCAATGGGAGAAAGCATGCTCCTGTTTTTGGTCATAGCAAGTCCAGTTGTCGGTTTTTATTACCTCAGCACCAGCTTTTTGCAGGCAGCCGGAAATGCAATGGCCGCCACAGGGGTTTCGCTTCTAAGACAGGGGGTTTTGTTGATTCCATCCCTATATTTCATGAACCGGATATTAGGCTTTACGGGGATCGCAGCAGCACATACCGTGGCAGACGGGGTGTCGGCAGGAATTGCATTTGGTATATGTCTCTGGCGGTACCATATGCTCATGAAAAAACAGGTAAAAAAGGACGATATTCCGGTAACTCCTTTAATTATTGAACATAATCCCGAGAAAAATAACACAGAAAAACACGCTCTATTATAAAATTCATATATACGAAGGGAGATGGACTATACAAAATGGCATTAAAAGCAGTTCAGCAGATTATGCTGGGAACGGTAACAAAAAATGAAAAGCAGGCAGCGGAGACATTAGATGTAGTCAGGAGAGCCGGATATGACGGAATCGAATTAAACGGGTTTATGATCCGTCCGACTTCTTTTCTCGTGCGGATGATGACCCAGATGGCAGGGATGCCCGTAGGAAAAGGCGGCGGCCTCGACTGGGCCAAATTAGTAAAGCAAGCCGGGCTGTCTGTTGTCAGCATACATGAAGATTTAGGAACGATAAAAAGAGAACCAGAAACTGTGATTGAGGAGGCAAAAAATTTCGGTACAGACAAGATTGTCATTACAGGCATGTACCGGTTTGACTATTCCGATAAAGAAGCTGCTCTTCATTTGACAGAAGATCTGAATCAGGCGGGAGAACGGCTAAAAAAGGATCATATTTCCCTTTTATACCATAACCACAATTGTGAATTCCGGAAAGTGGAGAATGGAAAAACGGCATTTGACTTAATTACGGAAGAAACAAATCCGGAATATGTGAATTTTGAATTCGATTCCTACTGGCCGGCGGAGGCCGGGGTTTCCCCAATTACGCTCATGGAAATGCTGGGAAACAGGATGAAACTGTACCATATAAATGACCGGGGTACGAGGGCACATGGCCCATCCATGACCCCGATCTTAAAATCCGACAGCATGGAACTGGGATATGGCAATCTGAATCTGGAGGAATTAATAGAACAGGCAAAAAAAGTAAATGTAGATGCCGTGATTTTAGAAAGCCACAAAAACTGGGTTGATAAATCACCTGTAAAGTCCCTGCAAGTCAGTGCGGAATTTTTAAAGATGCATTTATAATCATGTATTCTTCAAAGAAAGGTATAAGGATCTATGAATCAGACTATCGAAAAAATATTAAATGGAAACTGGGATAACCATATCCTGCCCTTTTTCTGGCAGCACGGGGAATCAGAAAGTACAATACGCGAAATGATGGCGGCCATACACGGGGCAAACTGCGGGGCAGTCTGCATAGAGAGCAGGCCCCACCCTGATTTCTGCGGCCCGAAATGGTGGCAGGACATGGATATCATTCTGGATGAGGCGCGCAAACGGAATATGAAAGTGTGGATACTGGATGACAGCCATTTCCCCACCGGGTTTGCCAACGGCGCTGTACTTCAGGCCGTGGATGGATTGTGCAAACAGAATCTATTCTGCAATACACTGGAACTAACGGGCAGCGCCGGAATACAGTGCATCCGATTGCGGGAACAGGGATTAATGGATGCACCGGAAAGAGAAAATGTCTCTGCAATGGAGGCGATGTATTTTAACCAGCCACCGGCAAGGGTATTCAGCCATGATACCGATATCATTCTGAGTGTCACTGCACGAATGGAAGACGGCACAATTCTTGACCTCACCGGACAGGCCCGAAAAGAAACTGTCACTTTTGAAAAGGCACCGGGCAGGTGCCGGTTAAGTGTTATCACAGCAAGTCATAACAGCGGGTATCATCGTGACTACATAAATGTCACGGAAAAGGACAGCTGCAAATTATTAATTGATACGGTATATGAAGCACACTACAAGCATTATGCCGCAGATTTCGGGAATACGATTGCTGGATTTTTCTCCGATGAGCCAGAATTGGGAAACGGTTTTTTATACAATAAAGAAAACCTGTTAGGGTGCCGTCAGGACCTGCCCTGGGGGAAAACCCTTCAGGAAAAAATTTCCGCCCGGCTGGGAACAGGATGGGAGCGGAAGCTTTCCGCACTTTGGAGTCAGGAAACGGATTCGGAGACATCACTGGTGCATTATGTGTATATGGATGAACTGACCAGCCTTGTCAGAGAAAGTTTCAGCTGGCAGATCGGAGACTGGTGCCGAAAACACCACGTGTCTTATATCGGGCATGTCATTGAAGACGACGGCCAGCACTGCAGGACCGGCTCCAGCCTCGGGCATTATTTCAGAGGCCTTGAGGGACAGGACATGGCAGGAATCGACGATATTGGCGGTCAGGTACTGCCGCAGGGAGAAGATGAGCCGAAAGTAAATCATATGCGTCAGCCGCGAAACGGAGAATTTTACCACTATGGCCTTGCCAAACTGGCACAGAGTGCGGCTGCAATCGAACCACTGAAAAAAGGAAATTCGATGTGTGAAATCTTTGGGAACTACGGATGGCAGGAAGGCGTAAAACTGGAAAAATATCTGGCAGACCACTTTTTAGTGCGGGGGATTAACTACTTCGTACCTCATGCGTTCAGCGGGAAGGACTTCCCGGACCCGGACTGCCCGCCGCATTTTTATGCACACGGACACAATCCACAGTACCGCCATTTCGGGGAACTGATGAATTACATGAATCGTGCAGCCACGATCACCAGCTCCGGGAAACATCAGGTACCGGCAGCTATCCTTTACCACGGGGAAGCCGAATGGTGTGATAAAGATGCCATGCCGTTTGAAAAAGCACTGCGCGTACTTTATGACCGCCAGATTGACTGCCATGTGATCCCCGCCGACGTTTTCGCAAAACCGGAATTTTACAAAGCCCGGACAGGGAACCCCTTTCTGGTAAACGGACAGGAATATCACATACTGATTGTTCCCGGATGCCGCCGGATTCCAGAAGCCGCAGCTCTGGGGCTGGCAGAACTGAAAAAGGCCGGGCTTTCTGTGATTTTTGCAGATAGAAAGCCAACAGCTCTTTGTGATAGTGAAGGCGGGCTGCCAGAAATTCTGCTGGAATGCCCTGAGGTACCTCTTGGCAGTCTCGCAGATGCCGTGTCTGCCCGCGAACTGCCTGCACCACTGTTGGAGCCGTCGAATGACAGAATCCGCATTCTGCATATTTTGGGGGACACTCCGGTTTTTATGCTCGTAAATGAGGGAACAGAAGTGTACGAAGGCACGATTTATCTGCCGGGAATCTATGGAGGTGCATATTTGTATGATGCATGGTCCAACCGCGCAGAAACTGCAGATGCAGCTGCGATGAACGGTGGCCTGAAAATCAATATAAAGCTAGTACCACTAAAAAGTTCTTTTATTGTATGCGGAGAGTACACCGGAAATTTATATGCTCCAACGGCTTCTTTGGGAAACGAAATTACTCTTGCAGATTGGAAACGTTCCACATGCGAGGGGGCATCCTATCCTGCATTCGGACCCGCCAAAGGACTTGTTTTGCCAGACAAGCTTGCTGAGGAACAGCCGGAATTCTCCGGGTTTGTAAGATACGAAACACATTTCAGCCTTGAAAAAAACAGTGCCTTAAAACTTATAATTACTGATGCAGCAGAGGGTGTAGAGGTATTTTTAAACGGAGTCAGCGCAGGGATTCAGATTGTACCAGACTATATCTATGAATTGTCCGGGAGAGAAGGGGAGAATACTTTGCGGATCGAAGTAGCTACCACGTTAGAACGGCAATGCTATCCACTACTGGAAGGATACCGGAAAATGCTGGCAGTTCCACCGGCTGGGGGAAGCGGCATCACAGGGGAAGTTCATTTATACCGGATATAAAAAGAGAAGGAAGTCCCCTCGCATCTATGTAGCAAAATACAGATGCGGGGAACTTCCTGCTATTAACACAATACTGCTTTAAGAGTCCTTCTTCAAAGAAGCGATTAGCTCCTGTATAGTCTCAACAGATTCCTCCAGTTCACCAGCAATTTCTTCCGGACTTTTTCCCTTGGACAGTTTCTTTTTTATGAGTTCAATTAACTTATCCTCTCGACCTTCCTCTCTGCCACGGCTCAGCCCTTCGGTATATGCCTCTTCACGCTGTACCTCAATGTCCATGTCATAATCATATTCGGCTATCAGCATATTGATCACCTCACTGCCTTTCTTTTTTAGATAATCTGCGAGAATACCGGAATCTATGCACTGCTCAATAGTATGTTTGAAGGCATCGCTGTCCCCTTTCGCCTGATAATCCCGTAAGATATCTACGAACTGCCCGTATTCCTTCAGAACCCTGCATTTTTCCAGAACCTTATGCTGCTGTGCCGGGTTGATATTGATCACTTTTACTTCCAGATCAAGCATAGGGGGACCATCCTGAACCATATAGGCATCTGAGAGTTTTAGGACCTTTTCTGTTACCCAGTCTTTCTCGCCGTTGTAGAACGTGTAGAATTCAGGTTTTGGCAGCTCTACCAGCCTTTTCTTATACCTGTCCCTGACCGGGACAATCTTCTCATACGCCCGCCCGATATACATCAGGCTCCGAAGCGGCATGTTCTCATTGATGGTAGACTGGTGTTCCCCGAACACCATGACCTTCCCGCCGACCCCAAAGGAGACATCATTCTTGAAGTTCAGATACAGGATATCGTCTACGCGTATCTTCTGTATCGAGGTTCCTTCGGGCAGCGGCTCATCATGCAACGCATTATATAAAGAGATATCATTCTCTTCCGCCAGTGCATCTTCGAAGAATAGGTCTACAAATAAGCTGTTCTTGTATTCTCTGTTTTCTTTTACTGTCATAAGCACCCTCCTTTGTGCTTGGTTCCGTTCACAGGAGAGGCTTGGTTTTTCTGGTAACTGTCTGTAGCTATTAAACAGTTACAATTTCCTTATACCTAGAGTATAAGAAATAAATCAAGTATAATCAAGCCCCTTCTTTCTATAAACGGAACGTATTTTAGTGTGAACTGTTTGGTAAAAACGGGGGAATATTCCCTTTTAGATGGTCTGTTTCCTGACCATTTGAATAAACGGATCCTTTTGTTTCATGGATAGACCTTCCATGAGCAGATTTAGAATAGCATACTGTAGATTAGATTACAATATATTTTCTTTGTATTGGCTTCAAAATTTTGTTTGTAACATGTGGATATCTGTTGGATAACTATGGGATAATCCATACAGCCCACCAATACCAATTCTATTTTTTTCCAATATTCTGCTGCACCAGTACAAAAAAATGCTATAATTGTATGAATTATTTGCCTGTGCAGGAAATCAGGAATTGATATAATAGAAGAAAAACCGTGGAAAAGGGACCCGAGATGAAAAAGTTTCAGAATAAGAATATAAAAATACATATCCTGGTCATCGCTATGCTCCTCCTTGTTACTGCCGTAATCGGCATAGCGGAGATAACGCTGAACGGAAAAATTTCTCTGGGAGATAATGGCACAGAGGAAGAAAAAAGTTACGATTACCATATTGCAATGATCGGCGGAAGCTCCTCCAAGGATGATTTCTGGAATTCTATCTATGAAGGAGCCAGAGCACAGGGCGAAAAGTACAGCATGTATGTAGAGAATTTTGGTGCGGGCCTATCCTCAGACTATAGCTGTAAGGAGCTGCTGCAAATGGCAATCGCCGCGAAAGTAGACGGGATTATTATCAGGGCGGACGGTTCTGAGGATACGAATAAGCTGATTCAGGAAGCAGCAGACGATGAAGTGCCGATACCTGTCATTACCATTCTGGAGGATAATCCAAACAGCAAGAGACTAAGCTTTGTAACCGCAAATGATTACCGGCTCGGTGAACTGTACGGTGAACGGGTAGTCAAGCTGATTGGCAAACAGGATCAGACAGTAGAGAAAGCATCAGACAGGGCTGTCAGGATTGCAGTCATGACCGGGCAGAAGGAAGAGGAGTCCACCCCCAACCTGCTCTATTCCGGCATCCGGGATTATGTAACTAAGAAAGTTCCAGGTGAAGAAATTGTCTGGTCCACATCGGCATCCGGCAGCGGCGGGGAATTCGAATCGGAAGAGACAATCCGGGATATCCTGCTTGGCGAAGAAGAACGCCCGGATATGATTGTCTGTCTGAATGCAGCGGATACCATAAGTGCATGCCAGTGCGTGATTGACTATAACCTGGTCGGGAAGGTTTCGATCATTGGTTATTATACATCCTCAGAAATACTCGATGGGATACAGAAAGGGATCATTGATTCCACAATTGTAATTGAAACAGAGGAAATCGGACGTGCAGGAATCGACGGTCTTAATGACTATTTCCAGAAAGGTTATGTAAGCGAATATCTGCAGGTAGATTCAAGGCTGATTACACAGGAAAATATTGATGACTATGCGGGGCAGGAAGATGAATAATAAAAGAGGCAGGAGATATAAATCAATCCGGATGAAGCTGCTGGAGATTTTTGTGCTTGTAGTGGCTGTAGTACTTATAGTAAACATCTATGTTTATTTCAGACTGAATAAAACAATCCGGGAAATAGACAGTGTATACAGCAGCAATATCCAGTTGAATGAACTATCCGAGACGCTGTTGAACCTGGAGGATATGCTTGGTCAATACCTGAATACAAAGAGCTCAGATTCCTTAGAAAGCTATTATCTGTATGAACAGGAATACCGTGATATGTTGGAGGAGCTGAATGAGGGGACCGTCAATAACCCAATCAGGCTGGCAGAGAAGAATATATTCAATATATCTATGACCTATTTGGATAAAACCACAGATGCAGTAACAGCAAAACGGGGACGGAATGTCACAAGATATAATGAATTATATCAGGAAGCAGAACAGTTATATGATTTTCTGCAGACGAGCATCCACAGCAATAATACAACTGTCTTTTTAAAGAATTCACAAAAGTATTCCCTTTTACGGACCTCTTTGAACTACGTGGTCATGATAAGCGTGGTACTTTTAGGCGCAGTAGCTGCCGTCGCGGCATTTTGGACGATAGTGATGACAAGGAGCATCACAAAGCCATTGGTAGAACTTGCAGATGCGGCAAATGAAATCGCCCGGGGCAATATGGAGGTCACCTTCCCGATTGTGGAGACAGGTGATGAAATCAGTACTGTTGCGAAGGCCTGCAATAAGATGCTTGACAGCATACGGGAATACATCCGGACTACGAAAGAGAATTACGAACGGGAAAACCGCCTGATTGAAAACGAACTGGTAATGAAAAATGATTTAAAAGAAGCCCAGCTAAAATACCTGCAGGCACAGATTAACCCACATTTTCTCTTCAACAGCCTGAATGCAGGGGCCCAGCTTGCCATGATGGAAGGGGCGGAGCAGACGTGTACTTTCATACAGAACATGGCTGATTTCTTCCGGTATAATGTCAGGATGATGGACAAGGATACCACATTGAAGGAAGAACTGGAACTGGCAGACAATTATGTATACATCCTGAATGTCAGATTTTCAGGAGAGATCCATTATAACAAGCAGATCGACGAACGGCTGCTTGATGTATCTATGCCAAGCATGATTCTCCAGCCTGTAATAGAAAATTCTGTAAATCATGGAATCCGGGGCATGGAAGGGGACGGCGAAATCTCTCTTTTTGTCTATAGCGACGGTGACCATATTTATATTAAAGTGACGGATAATGGGACGGGAATTGAACCGGAGAAGGCAGAGAAAATCATGAACGGAGAAAGTGCACACAGCCAGCAGGAGAGGGATTCGGCAGGTATCGGCCTGGACAATGTAATCAACCGCCTGCGCAGGTACTATAATACTCAGGATGTGTTTTACATAGGACCCGGCAGACAGGGCGGAACAGAAACGGTAATATCAATTCCTAGAGAAAGAGGGGGAAATATGGATGGCTAAGATACTAATCTGTGACGATGAGGGGATTGTGCAGGAATCCTTAAAGTTTATGATACGCAAAGGATTTGGAAACGAATGTGAGATCGAATCTGCGAAAAATGGCAGAACAGCAATAGAACTAGCAGAATCCTTTCGCCCGGATGTTATCTTCATGGACATCCAGATGCCCGGTATCAACGGGATTGAAGCAATGCAGGAGATACGAAAGGAAAATAAAAATGTTATTTTTATCGTCATTACTGCTTACGATAAATTCGAATATTCACAGCGGTCCATAGATGTCGGGGTAATGGCATATCTGACAAAGCCGATCGGAAAAGATACCGTGATTGACGTCCTGAGAAAAGCTCTTGCAAAAGTAAAGGAACGGAAAGAAAAGGCCAGATATGACCTGAAAGTAAAAGAAAAACTGGAAGCAGTTGTCCCCATGATTGAAAGCGGATTTATCTACAGCGTGCTGCTGGAAGAGGCCGGAGAGGAAGAACAGGCCACATACAGAGGACTCTTGGATATTGAAACAGCTTACAGCTACGCACTGGTGATTGAATGCGGGGATGAGCTGCGTAAAGGGGTCCTGTCAAACACAGTAGGTGCAGGCATCCGGCTTCAGAAGCATTATCTAATCTTCCGGGAAATCATCAAAGAAATGACAGGCGGGATTGTCGGCGCCCTCATGGCCAACAAGGTCATTGTACTTGTACCATGTAATGAAGAGGAGGAGTCCTATGAAGAGCGGGTAGCAAAAATTGATAATATCCGTTCCCTGCTCCGCAAACTTGAGCAGCAGACCGAGCTGAAATTTAAAGCGGGAATTGGTCTGGTGAAACAGTGGGGGGCAGCTACTGAATCTTACAAAGAGGCCTTGGAGGCGGTACGCCAGGGTGTCGGGAAAGTTACACATGCAAAAGATCTGTCCGTCGGCTGCATTTACGAAGATAATTACCCGAGCGAGCTCGAAAAAGAGTTATTTGCCTCAATTTCCAGAGGAGATGAACAGAATATGCGTAAATGTGCAATTGAGTTCATGGAATGGCTGCGTGAAACGACAAAGGAGCTGAACAATGTAGCAAGGCTCAAGGTCATGGAATTTGTTTTATTTGCGGAGCAGACTGCATATTTGCAGGGCGCAATTGTTTACCGCCTTGAGGATAGGAAGGAATATCTGGATATTGTAATGGCCCTGCAGAACTATGATGAGCTGAAGGTATGGTTTGTCGAAAAAATGTCTGCCGCATGCCGGCACGTAGCCATGAAGCAGCAGGAAAAGACAGATAATGTAGTAGAAAAAGCGCTCTCTTATATCGCATCTCATTTTTCCAGTGACTTATCTCTGGAGACAGTGGCGCAGCAGGTCAATATAAGCCCTTATTATCTCAGCAAACTTTTCAAAGAAGCTGAGGGCGTCAATTACATAGAATATGTAACGAAGCTTCGGATTGAATATGCAAAAAACGAGCTGGGCTACAGCCAGAAAAGTATCAAGGAAATCTGCCATGAATCCGGCTATAGTGATCCTAATTATTTTAGCCGTATCTTTAAAAAATGGACAGGGCTGACACCGACTGAGTACCGGGAAGGGGGAAGGACAGATGTATAAAAAGAAATGGCGGCTCCTTAGTATCTGTCTGGCAGCAGCTATGCTGCTGGCATCCTGCAATACGGCAGAAAAACAGGGAGATAAGAAAGAAGATCAAAAAAGTAAGGAGCTGAAAATCGGGATTACCTTTGACACTTTTGTGTTGGAAAGATGGATCAGGGACCGGGAAATTTTTGTAAACACAGCTAAGAAGCTGGGAGCACAGGTAGACGTGCAGAATGCAAATGGAGATGTCAAGAAACAGGAACGGCAGATCAGGCAGTTTATTGAAGAAGGCGTCGATACGATTGTTGTAATCCCGGTGGACTGTTACACACTGTCAGAAGTTATCACGCAGGCAAGAGAAAAGGGGATAGATGTGATCTCTTATGACCGGCTGCTGCAGAGCACTGGCGCAGATTTATATGTTACAGTAGACAGCGGGAAGGTTGGAAGGCTTATGGCAGATACGATGATGGAAAAACTCCCTGATGGCGGAGATGTCGTGCTGATCAGCGGACCAAAAGCAGATACAAACAGCATGGATGTCCTGAATGGTTTTAAGGCAGAAATAGAGGGCAGTAAACTAAACATTGTCAGTGAGACCAACGCCAAATCCTGGGCGCCGGAAAATGGATTTCAGGCGGTTACGGAAGCATTTCAGGATATCCGCGAATTTGATGCAGTCATGTGCGGCAATGACGGACTGGCCGGATATGCAATCAAAGCATTGAGTGAGCGCCAGATGGCAGGCAAGGTTATCGTTACCGGTCAGGATGCAGATCTGGATGCGTGCCAGAGGATTGTAGAAGGTACACAGACAATGACCGTGTATAAGCCAATTGAAGAACTGGCCAGAATCGCTGCCGAATGCGCAGTGAAGCTGGCAAAAGGGGAAAGTCTGGTCGGGGATCTAATTGGAAGGTCCGAGTATAAGGTAAATAAAAATGGCGACCAGGTACCCTATTATGGTCTGGACCCGGTAGCGGTAACTGCTGACAATATGGATGAGGTTATCATAGATTCCGGCTTCCATCCAAGAAGCGATGTTTATCTCAATGTAGAGTAAACCGGATCTGAACAGGAAGAAGACTTTTTAATGATAGCACTGGCAAAAAGAGACTGGCAAAAAAATGCTGGTCTCTTTTTTTGCTGTCTCATCAGGTAAATATGTGCAGATAATAACAAACATCTCCAGACGCAGTATTGGTATATTATAACTATCAAAAAACAAGAAACGAATGGAGGAAGCATTATGAAAAACAGAGCAAAAAGACTTATGGCAATCGGACTTGCGGGGGCAATGGCATTCTCACTGGCAGCATGTACAAGCGGAAATGAAACAGGCAGTACTGACTCAGGAAAGAAAGAGGAAAAAAAGACAGAGGCCGGAAGCGGAAAAATTGGTGTCGCAATGCCGACGAAAGACCTTCAGCGCTGGAATCAGGACGGAGAGAACATGAAGAAACAGCTGGAGGCAGCCGGATATGAGGTAGACCTTCAGTTTGCAAGTAATAAAGTAGATACTCAGGTTTCACAGATTGAAAATATGATTTCCGGCGGCTGTGAAGTACTTGTCATCGGCTCCATAGATGGAGAGTCTCTGGGAACACCACTGAAAACGGCAGAAGAAGAAGGAATCCCGGTTATTTCATATGACCGCCTGATTATGAATTCTTCCGCAGTAACATACTATGCAACATTTGACAATTATCTGGTAGGGCAGAAACAGGGTGAATATATTGTAGAAGCCCTTGATCTGGACAATGCTGCGGGTCCTTTCAATATGGAAATTTTCACAGGTGACCCGGGTGACAACAATGTAAACTTCTTCTATGGCGGCGCAATGGATGTACTTCAGCCATATATTGATTCCGGAAAACTGGTTGTCCAGTCAGGACAGGTAGCAAAAGAGGAAGTTGCAACAGAAGACTGGTCTGCAGAGAAATCACAGTCCAGAATGGATGCCATCCTTGCTTCCCACTATGCAGATAAGAATCTCGACGTGGTACTCTGCTCCAATGACTCAACAGCACTTGGAGTCGAGAATTCACTGGATACAAACTATAACGGCGAATGGCCAATCATCACGGGACAGGATTGTGACAAGCCGAATGTAAAGAACCTCGTAGCAGGCAAACAGTCCATGTCAGTATTTAAAGACACCAGAAAACTTGCAGAACAGACCGTTAAAATGGTAGACGCAATTATGGGCGGTTCAGATGCAGAAACAAATGATAATGAATCTTATGACAATGGAACAGGAATCATCCCTTCTTACCTTTGTGATCCTACAGTTGTAACCATCGATAACTATAAAGAAATGCTGATAGATTCAGGATATTATACAGAAGACGATCTCAAATAAGTGATGTGGGTAAACGGGCAGGCGGGCAGTTATGTCCGCCTGTACCTGTGAAGAAAGGGAGGAATAAAATTGGCAGATATTTTATTGGAAATGAGAAATATTACCAAAACTTTCCCGGGAGTAAAAGCCCTGGACAACGTGAATCTGAAAGTGGAAAAAGGTGAAATACACGCCCTGGTTGGTGAGAACGGAGCAGGCAAATCCACGCTTATGAATGTCCTGAGCGGAATCTATCCTCATGGCTCCTATGAGGGCGATATTATTTACGAGGGTGAGACTTGTAAGTTCCATAAGATTAAAGACAGCGAGGAAAAAGGAATCGTTATCATCCATCAGGAACTGGCGCTTGTCCCCGAGATGACAATAGGAGAGAATATGTATCTGGGAAATGAGCAGGGGAAAAAGCTTGCCATTGACTGGAACAGGACTTACGGTGAGGCAGATAAATATCTGAGGCAGGTGGGTCTTTCAGAATCTTCCCGGACATTGATTAAGGACATTGGGGTTGGAAAACAACAGTTAGTAGAGATTGCTAAAGCATTGGCCAAAAAAGCCCGGCTTCTGATCTTGGATGAGCCGACCTCTTCCCTGAATGAAGCAGATTCCCAGGCCCTTCTGGAACTGATGCTGGAATTCAAAAAACAGGGTATGACCTCCATCATTATCTCACATAAGCTGAATGAAATTGCCTATGTTGCAGATAAGATTACTGTCATCCGGGATGGCTCCACGATTGAAACACTGGACAAAGAAAAAGATACATTTACAGAAGACCGTATTATTCAGGGCATGGTAGGCCGGGAACTGACTGACCGTTTTCCGAAAAGAACGCAGAAAAATATTGGCGATGTGGCATTAGAAGTAAAGAACTGGACCGTACACCATCAGGTATATACTGACAGGAAAGTAGTAGATAACGTATCTATGCATGTCAGGAAAGGTGAAGTCCTTGGGATTTCAGGGCTTATGGGAGCAGGGCGCACCGAGCTCGCCATGAGTATTTTCGGAAAAAGCTATGGGAACGATATTTCCGGGCAGCTATTTATAAAAGGCCGGGAAGTAAAGCTGCATAGTGTGCGTGAAGCGATCGAACACAAGATCGCATATGTGACAGAAGACAGAAAAGGGAACGGGTTAATCCTGAGCAACCCGATCCGTGTAAATACGACTCTTGCAAACTTACCGGGAGTCAGCAGCCACGGTGTGATAGATAAGGATAAGGAAATTGCCGTAGCAGAAGAGTATAGGGGCAAATTGAAGACGAAATGCCCGTCCGTAGAGCAGAATGTAGGAAACTTAAGCGGAGGCAACCAACAAAAGGTCCTTCTTGCAAAATGGATGTTTGCAGAACCAGATATATTAATTCTGGATGAACCCACCCGTGGAATTGATGTCGGGGCAAAATATGAAATTTACTGCATTATCAATGACCTTGTGGCAGCCGGTAAATCTGTGATTATGATTTCCTCGGAATTACCCGAAGTCCTCGGAATGTCGGACCGCATCTATGTCATGAACGAAGGCCGGATTTGCGGTGAACTGGATGCAGCAGAGGCAACACAGGAGATCATCATGGGTCGGATCCTGAAATCAAGCAAAGGAGAATAGAGTATGGAAAAGGCAAATGTTTCAGCATTTTTAAAGAAATATACAATGGTAATTGTATTAATCATTGTAACATTATTCTTTACATGGAAGACTGGAGGGAGAATGCTTCTTCCACAGAATGTCAACAACCTGATTTCACAGAACGCATATGTATTTATCCTGGCAACAGGTATGCTCTTATGTATCTTAACGGGGGGCAACATTGACCTGAGTGTCGGGTCTATCGTATGTATCGTTGGTGCAGTCGGGGCAACCTGCATGGTTAACCTGAAGATGAACATATTCGCAAGTATACTGATTATGCTTGCCACAGGACTTGTAATCGGTATATGGCAGGGC
The DNA here is from genome assembly GCF_003479085.1 of Clostridium sp. AF19-22AC. NCBI lineage: Bacteria > Bacillati > Bacillota > Clostridia > Eubacteriales > Clostridiaceae > Clostridium > Clostridium sp. AF19-22AC. Next base: position 130,134 of record NZ_QUGN01000015.1, read on the forward strand.
TTCTGGATCGCCTACCGTCGTATTCCCCCTTTCATAGTCACCCTTGCTGGTATGCTGATGTTCCGCGGGCTGTCCAATATCGTACTCGACGGTTATACCATCGCGCCTATGCCCGAAAAATACTTAATGCTTTTTAACAGCTATATTATCGACTTTTTCCACGGTGACGGATTGAATATTACATGTCTCCTTGTCGGAATACTTGCAGCGGCAGTCTTCATCATTATTACATTCCGGGGCAGAAGGGCCAAAGTAAAAAAAGGCTATGCCGTTACTCCATTAGGAAGCGATATCATGAAATGTGCCGTTATCGGTCTGGCAATTATGCTTCTCATGTGGAGACTGGCACAGTATAAAGGAATTCCGAATATCCTTCTTTGGATTACTGTCATCGTTCTTATCTACGGGTACATTACATCTAAAACGACTGTAGGGCGCCACCTTTATGCAATCGGAGGAAATGAAAAGGCGGCCCAGCTTTCCGGTATCAATACAAATAAAGTGTATTTCATTGCATACGCAAATATGGGGCTTCTGGCCGCAGTTGCCGCAATGGTCACAATTGCAAGACTAAGCTCGGCAAGCCCGACAGCAGGAGAAAGTTACGAAATGGATGCCATTGGCTCCTGCTTCATCGGCGGCGCGTCAGCATATGGCGGAAGCGGTACAATACCGGGCGTAATTATCGGTGCTACATTGATGGGTGTAATCAATCTGGGAATGTCAATCATGGGAGTAGATGCTAACTGGCAGAAAGTAGTAAAAGGAGCTGTCCTGCTTGCGGCAGTCATCTTTGACGTGGAATCCAAGAAACGGGCAAAATAAGTTTTGCTTTTATATGTTACACCGAAACTTCTATTGTGCGTCTCCCGCTGACTTGGTATAATACTTTATAAATGAGAAGTTTATCGGGGGATTCCAATGCTATGGAAATATTTAATTACGAAGTTGTAAAGTCCCTGAATGACCTGGAGCTGCTTGTCTATGACTATATCATGAAGAATAAGCAGACAGTCGTCTATATGACTGTGCGTGAGCTTGCGCAGGCAGTTCATGTTTCAACCTCCACCGTGATGCGTATGTGTAAAAAGGCGGGGTTTGACGGGTATTCAGAGTTCAAAGTCAAGTTTAAGATGTACATGGAAAAAGACGAAGCAAAACAGGATATAGAGGACCTGCAGGAGATGCAGGAATATTTCCAGAAAGCAGGGGCACAGGCTTCCCAGCGGAATTTGAACGAAGCAGCTGATATTGTGAGAGAGGCCAGGCAGGTGATATTTATCGGTCTTGGCACTTCCGGTATTCTCGGAAAATACGGGGCAAGGTATTTCTCTAATCTGGGAAAGTTCAGCCAGTATATTGAAGATCCGTATTTTCCGGTTGTAGATGCAGCCGCCGGAACGGCAGTCATCGCCCTGTCTGTCTCCGGGGAGACGGAACAGGTGATCCAGATGGTAAACCAGTTCAAGGAAAATAAGTGTAAAATCATCAGCATTACAAACAGGAGTTCAACAACACTTGCAAAGATATCTGACTACAATCTTTCTTATTATGTAATGGAACAGAACATGGGGAACCACATTAATACAACAACACAGGTCCCCGTAATTTATCTCATAGAAGCAATTGGAAGACGGCTGTAATGGCCGTCTTTTTCGTTACAGCATGTTTCAGATTTGTAACAAATGTTTTATATTCCATACATGTTTCAGGATTTTGTTTTTTGTAGATAATAAAAAAATACAGTGGTACAATTGCAGCAGTAAAACGATACAGAAAAATGATTTGAAGAAGGAAAGGGAAAAAGGAGAAAGAGAGATGGCTATTGATTATCGCAAAACAGCAGATGAAATCGTGAAAGAGCTTGGCGGAAATGAAAACATTAAGAATGTTACACATTGTGCAACGAGGCTACGTTTTATTCTGAAAGACGAATCCATTGTCGACAAAGACAAGGTTTCAAAAATTCCGGGGGTAATTACTACGGTACAGGCCTCAGGACAGTTTCAGGTGGTGATCGGGAACCACGTGAAGGATGCCTATGGTTTTGTCATCAGTCAGGTAACGGTCAATGAAGATACTGCAAATGAGGGCGGCCAGAAAGTCGGCGTTGTCAGCCGCATTGTGGACATTATTTCCGCAATCTTCGCACCATTCCTTTACACACTGGCTGCGTGCGGTATACTGCAGGGAATTCTGGGTGTGCTCGTTGCAGCAAATATCATGGATACCGCAAGCGGAACCTATCAGATTCTGAACTTTGTATCATGGACAGCATTTACATTCCTGCCCGTAATGATCGCAGTGACAGCATCTAAAAAATTCGGCCTAAATCAGTTTATCGGTATTGTAATTGCATGTGCACTTGTCTGTCCGGATTACATTGCTATGGTAAATGCCGGAGAACCAGTATATTTCCTGGGTATTCATGTGAAGCTCCTAAGCTATACCTCTTCGGTTATCCCGATTATTCTGGCGATCTGGATTGCATCTTATATAGAGAGATTTTTTGATAAATACATTCCACTTGTGGTGCGTAACCTGTTTACCCCTATGTTTACCATTGCAATTATGGTTCCCCTCACACTGCTGGCATTCGGACCTGTTGGAAATGCAATCGGTGGGGCGATCGGAGGAGTTTACAATACACTTTACGAATTAAGCCCGATTATAGCAGGTATTGTAGTAGGCGGATTATGGGAAGTTCTTGTTATCTTTGGCGTACACTGGGGTATCACTCCTGTAACTGTTGGAAATTATGCGGCCCTTGGATATGATACATTCACCGGCCTGCAGGCATCGGCTGTGTTTTCACAGGCAGGGGCCGCTCTCGGAGTATTTCTCAAAACGAGAAATAAAGAGATGAAAGGGGTAGCAGCCTCTGCGGCGCTTACCGGACTCTTTGGAATCACGGAACCCGCCATCTATGGTGTTAACCTGCGGCTAAAGAAACCAATGATCTGCGGCTGTATTGCAGGTGCGGTCGGCGGCGCAATTGCAGGTGCATTCAACGCCGTATCGTGGGGATACAATATGCCCGGAATCGCAACGCTTCCGGCATACTTCAAATCCGGCCACACAACACAGTTTTTCGGACTGCTGCTTTCGATTGCCGTTGCATTTGTGCTTGGAGCAGTCTTAACATTTATCGTCGGTTTTAAAGAAGAGTCAGAAGAACCTGCATCTGAAAATGTAACTGCCGAAAATATAGAAACAAAAAAAGAATCCGGCGAAGAATTCGCCTCACCGGTGACAGGAAACGTAATTCCGGTCAAAGAGGTCCATGATGAAGTATTTGCATCAGAGTCTATGGGAAAGGGCATTGGTATCCGGGCAGAAGAGGGCAGGGTCTATGCACCTTTTGACGGCACGGCATCTGTGGTATTCCCGACAGGGCATGCAGTCGGGCTGACTGATGAGAATGGAAATGAGTTTTTAATCCACATTGGAATCGATACCGTAGAACTAAAAGGTGACGGATTTACCTCATATGTCCAGCAGGGTTCCTCTGTAAAAAAAGGAGATCTGCTTGTTGAATTTGATAAAGAAAAAATCCAGAAGGCAGGGTATGACGCTACTGTCATCTATATTATCACCGATGCCGACAGAGAAATCGAGATCGAAAAAGGCAGACACGAAGCACTGAAAGACAGCGTCATCAGGACTGTTTAGGAGGAATAAAATATGCGTACATTACCGAAAGATTTTTTATGGGGCGGCGCAGTTGCCGCTCATCAGGTCGAAGGCGGATGGGATAAAGACGGGAAGGGCATCAGTATCGCCGATGTACTTACGGCAGGCGCCCACGGTGTGGACCGCAGGATTACAGACGGGATTCAGGAGGGATATTACTATCCAAATCATGAGGCCTCTGATTTCTACGGACATTATAAGGAGGACATCAAACTTCTGGCAGAAATGGGATTTAAATGTTTCCGGACCTCCATTGCATGGACTAGAATATTCCCGAAGGGGGATGAAGAAACACCAAACGAAGAGGGACTGAATTTCTATGATGACCTGTTTGACGAACTCCTTAAATATAACATTGAGCCTGTTATAACCTTATCACACTTCGAGATGCCTTATCATCTGGTAAAGGAATACGGCGGATGGGCGAACCGGAAAGTCATTGATTTCTTTGTAAAATATTCATTGACGGTTATGGAACGGTACAAGGATAAAGTAAAATACTGGATGACATTTAATGAAATCAATAACCAGAAAAACTATCAGTATCCTTTATTCGGATATACCTGTTCCGGGGTCATTTTCAATAACGCCCCGCATCCGGAAGAATGCATGTATCAGGTTGTCCATCACGAACTCGTGGCCAGCGCCCTTGTCGTAAAAGAAGGGCATAAAATCAATCCTGCTTTTCAGATCGGCTGTATGATTGCATGTGTGCCTCTGTATCCATATTCATGCAATCCTGCTGATATGATGTATTCCGTGGAAGCTATGCATGACAGATACCTTTTCGGGGACGTTCATGTGCGCGGATACTATCCATCCTATATATGGCCGGAATGGGAGAGGAAAAATATCCATATCAGGATGGAGCCGGAAGATGCCCGAATATTAAAAGAAGGGACTGTGGATTATGTCGGTCTCAGCTACTATATGACAAATGCAGTAAAAGCGGATGAAGCATCAGACGGCAATGGAGTCGACGGTTTCCCCGGCAGTGTCCCGAATCCCTATGTAAAAACAAGTGACTGGGGATGGCAGATTGATCCGGCCGGCCTTCGTTACGCACTGAACCAATTATACGAACGTTACCAGATCCCGCTCTTTATTGTGGAAAATGGTTTTGGCGCTATAGATAAGGTAGAGACTAACGGGACTATCCGTGACGATTACCGTATTGAATACCTGAAAGCCCACATAGAAGAGATGAAAAAAGCCGTTATTTCAGACGGTGTGGATTTGATGGGATATACCCCTTGGGGCTGTATCGACTGCGTGTCATTCACAACAGGTGAGATGAAAAAACGTTATGGATTTATTTACGTAGATAAAGATAACAAAGGTAACGGCACCTTAAAGCGAATCAAAAAGAAATCCTTTGACTGGTATAAAAAGGTGATCGAAAGTAACGGAGAGGACTTATAGAATACCCAATAATAATTAGCCCCGGTGCTGCCTGCGGTATTCCGTCGGCAGTACCTGAAAGTATTCTTTAAACGCCGCTGTAAATTTACTTTGGTTTCCATACCCTACAGCCTGTGCTATTTGGGATATGCTGTCCTTCGTTTCAAGCAGGAGACTGGCGGCACGCTCCATCCGGTGTTCTCTTGTGTGTGCGGCAATAGAATTTCCATAGACTGCTTTGAATACGGTCTTCAGGGTCGTTGGATTTATCAGATATTGTTTTGCCAGAGATTCTATTGTAAAATGCTGATCCATGTGTCTGGTGAGCTGTTCGTGAATATTCCGGATAATCTCGACCTGATCGGCCTGATAATCAGCCAGATATTCATTGGCAGAGACACTGCATTTGCCAAGGTACAGCAAGAGTTCCAGTGCTTTTAACTTCCGGCAGGGCAGGGAAAATTCATCCGGCTGGTCATAGAACCCGGAAAAAATAGATTCCGTCTGTGCGTTTCCCGCAAAAGAGGTCAGAACTCCGCTTTTACAGAACTTCTGGTGCAAAAACTCCCCAGTGATTCCTGTGCCCGACAGCAGTTCCGGTGGATCACTGGAAAGCAGATCCAAATCAACACAAAGTGCAAATCCTTCATAATAATTATTCGGAAATGTCATAACAGAATTGGCACAGACGTCCATCGTGTGCAGGCTGTAATTCCCCGGCCCGAGGTAAACTGTGTTCCCATTTTCCATTTTCCAGCCCATCCGTCCGGCCCTGCAGTAATTGATTTCCAGAACGTGTGCCAGGGCATCGTGAGGCAGCACAAGCTGGTCAGATCTGAAAGTAAAGAAAGACAACTCTATACCGCGGAAAAGCCGGCAGGTTTCCATTTGGCTTCCATCATGAAGCAGGGAAAGTCCCTGCTCTATTTGTTCTAAATTATGTTCCATATTTGTTCTCCTGTTCCAGAACCTATTCGTTCATTCTTTATTCATGCTCTAATCAGGACAAGTGATTTCCATCATTTTCTCTATCATCTCATGCAGCAGACGGCTCTGTTTAGTGTCTGCCGCCTTATAGTATACTTCTTTCCCCGCCCGCCGGCTGACGATCAGGCCGCTGTCACGCAATGGACGAAGGTGGTGGGAGACTGCCGGGCTTGACATCTCCATCATTGCCGAAATATTGATGACGCATTCCTCACAATGGCATAAAAGCCAGAAAATACGGATTCTGGTAGTGTCCCCTAACTGTCTGAATACTTCCGTAACCATCTGGAAATGATCGATATGGGAGAGCTGTTCCCGTAAATCAACCGCCGTATCCTGCGTTCCGTGGTGATGCGGTAATTCCATAATCTCCATATAAAACCTCCTTTTGCGTAACTGTTCAGGACCATAAACAGTTACTCTTTTGCTCTAAATAGAAATGATTTTAGCCCGTTTGGCAGGCATTACCTTCGGGGCATTGACTTGAATCTTTACCTGCATTATACTTCAGTCATAACAATTAAACAAGTGCTTAATTGTATAATTGAAAATATTTATTCATTGAAAGGGGTATCTTATTATGAAAAAAACTTACAAAATCGAAGTAGACTGCGCAAACTGTGCAAACCTGATGGAGGACGCTGCACGCAAAACTTCCGGCGTGAACTCTGCTGTTGTAAACTTTATGACACAGAAGATGACTGTAGAATTTACTGAAGGCCAGGAACCGAAAAAGGTTATGAAAGAAGTACTCAAAGCCTGCAAAAAAGTAGAGCCTGACTGTGAGATTGAACTTTGATCCACGTATCTGGCGATTCAGATTGAAAGAGAGGGTTTCCATGAACAAAAAGCAAAAAAGAATGCTGGCCCGCATAATTATTGCGGCTGTCATGCTGGTAATATTAAATTTTATTCCGGTTTCCGGATTTCTTCGCCTGTTTTTCTATCTGGCTGACTACCTGATTATCGGCTATGATATCCTGAAAAAGGCCGGAAAAGGCATCATGAACCGCAGGGTTTTTGACGAAAACTTTCTGATGTCAGTAGCTACCGTAGGCGCATTTGCTCTGGCCATCTACTCCGGCAGCGGGGACTACAATGAAGCCATAGCAGTCATGCTGTTTTACCAGATCGGCGAACTGTTCCAGAGCTATGCCGTAGGCAGGAGCCGTAAGAACATCAGTGCCCTGATGGACATCCGCCCTGACTATGCCAATATTGAACAAGATGGCAGACTTATAAAGGTTGACCCGGACGAAGTTAGCATCGGCAGTATAATCATCGTGCAGCCCGGGGAAAAAGTTCCTTTGGATGGTATTATTATAGAAGGAAGTTCCAGCTTAAATACCAGTGCGCTCACAGGTGAAAGCCTGCCCAGAGACGCCAAAACCGGAGATGAGATCATCAGCGGCTGTATCAATATGACAGGCGTATTAAAAATCCGGACATCAAAAGAATTTGGAGAATCTACAGTTTCAAAAATTCTGGAACTGGTGGAAAATTCCAGTTCCCGTAAATCAAAGTCTGAAGATTTTATTTCCAAATTTGCCAGAGTGTATACACCTGCCGTTTGCTATGGTGCACTGGCATTAGCCTTCCTGCCGCCTCTTGTCCAGATGATTATGGGGTCAACTGCGCAGTGGAGTGTCTGGATTTACCGTGCATTAACCTTCCTCGTTATCAGTTGTCCATGTGCCTTGGTTATCAGTATCCCCCTCAGTTTTTTTGCCGGTATCGGCGGAGCCAGTAAAGAAGGGATATTAATCAAAGGCTCCAACTATCTGGAAACTTTGTCTCAGGCGAAATGTGTTGTATTTGACAAAACCGGTACTCTGACGCAGGGTGTATTCGAAGTCATCGGAGTGCACCATAACGAGCTGGAAAATGCACAGATTCTGGAATATGCGGCACTGGCCGAATGTGCTTCTTCCCATCCGATCAGCAAGAGCCTTCAAAAGGCATATGGCAGGCAAATCGACCACAGCCGTGTGAATGACATCGAAGAAATCGGCGGCTATGGTATTACCGCTCAGGTAGACGGTAAATCTATTGCCGCAGGTAACAGCAAACTGATGAAAAAGCTTGGTATTACGTATTATGAATGCCACAGTGCAGGAACGATCGTACACATCGCTATCGATGGAGAATATGCTGGCCATATCCTGATTTCAGACATCGTTAAACCACATTCAAAAGCGGCTGTTGCAGAATTGAAAAAAGCCGGCGTGGAAAAAACAGTCATGCTTACTGGCGATGCAAAACGCGTGGCTGAGCAGGTAGCTGAAACCCTGGGAATCGACGAAGTGTACAGTGAGCTGCTTCCTGCCGGCAAGGTTTCCAAAGTGGAAGAACTGCTTTCCGCTAAGAATGAAAAATCAAAACTGGCATTCGTCGGCGACGGCATTAACGACGCTCCAGTACTGACCCGTGCAGACATTGGAATCGCTATGGGCGCTATGGGTTCAGATGCAGCCATCGAGGCGGCAGATGTCGTGCTGATGGATGATGATCCTATGCAGATATCGAAGGCAATCAAAATTTCCCGAAAGTGTATCCGCATTGTATACGAAAATATCAGCTTTGCCTTAGTAATTAAATTTGCATGTCTGGCATTAGGTGCTGTCGGTATCGCAAATATGTGGTATGCTATCTTTGCAGATGTAGGCGTCATGATTATTGCAATCCTCAACGCCATCCGTGCCCTGCGGGTTCGGGACCTATAGTGAAATCCGGTGCAGGCTTTGTACAGCCTGCGCCTGTTTGCATTTGACTTTGTTGTGAAAATAAGATAGAAAACAGGAGTATGATTATGAATTTACATTTTGAGCCGGTCCTTCCGGCAAACAGGAGAGAAGTAGAAAGATTACAGACATTGCCGGAACAGGCCGGCTTTATTGAAAGTGTCAGGGACTGCCTGACAGAGGCCGATGAATATCCTGAATGGAAACCAGTGGGAATTTATGATGATGAATTGCTGGTCGGATTTGCCATGTATGGTTATTTCGCTGATTTACAGCCAGAGGGGGAAGTGTGGCTGGACCGCCTCCTGATTGACAGGAAGTATCAGAAAAAAGGGTATGGGAAGGCCGCGGTTCTCGCCCTGCTGGAACGTCTGCGTCGGGAATATGGCAAAGACCAGATCTATCTGAGCGTATACGATAACAATACGGCCGCAATTGCCATGTATCAGCAGCTCGGTTTTCATTTTAACGGAAAGTGCGATGCCAAAGGGGAGAAAATCATGGTGCATACCGAAAACTGAAAGTAAAGTATACGACACTGTGAATCACGACCACCGGCTTAGCCGGTGGTTTGCTTTGACC